>NZ_JBITGE010000003.1:235003-289296 GCF_044456785.1 Micromonospora sp. NPDC050795
TCCCCACGCCCCACGCCCCACGCCCCACGCCCCACGCCCCACGCCCCACGCCCCACGCCCCACGCCCCACGCCCCACGCCCCACGCCCCACGCCCCGGCGATCTTGCACTTTCGGTTGTCGTTTTGTCGCTCTAACCCTTTATGTCGCCACAGAAACCGCAAGATCGCCGCAGCGGTGGGCACCCGAGGCCCAAGGCCAGGTCGATCATGGACTTGGGGTGGGCGCTTTAGCCCCGGAAGGGCGAACGCCCCTCACCACAAGTCCTTGATCGACGCGGGTCACGGGGGCAGGGCCGCGGCAGGGGCAACCGCGCCGCGGCGCAAGACCGGCGCAAGGGCGGGGCAGGGGCGGCGCCGGCGCCGGCGCAGAGAGACGCGGGGCGGGGCAGGGAGGCAGCGGGGGTTAGGGGGTGCGGAGTTCTTTGGCCAGGAGTTCGGCGATCTGGGCCGTATTGAGGGCCGCGCCCTTGCGGAGGTTGTCGCCGGTGACGAAGAAGTCGAGGGCTCGGGGGTCGTCCAGGGCGCGGCGGATCCGGCCGACCCAGGACGGGTCGGTGCCGACAGCGTCGATCGGCATCGGGAACTCCCCGGCTGCGGGGTCGTCGACCAGGATCACCCCGGGAGCGTTGCGCAGTGCCTCGCGGGCGCCCTCGGCGTCGACCTCGCTGGCGAAGACCGCGTGCACCGCTACCGAGTGGGCGGTGACCACCGGCACCCGGACGCAGGTGGCGGACACCTTGAGGTCGGGGAGGCCGAGGATCTTCCGCGACTCGTTGCGGATCTTCATCTCTTCGGATGACCAGCCGCTGTCCGCCGGGGAGCCGGCCCACGGGACCACGTTGAGCGCCATGGGTGCCGGGAACGGGCCCAGGTCGTCGCCGACCGCCTGGCGTACGTCGCCGGTGCGCGAGCCGAGCGCCCGATCGCCGGCGACCTTGGTGAGTTGGTCGTGCAGGATGTCGACGCCGGACTGACCGGCTCCGGAGACCGCCTGGTAGGAGGCGAGCACCAGCTCGCGAAGGCCGTACTCGCGGTGCAGCGGCGCGACGGCGACGATCATCGCGAGGGTGGTGCAGTTGGCGTTGGCGATGATGCCCCGGGGCCGGTTGCGGACCTGCTCGGGGTTGATCTCCGGAACGACCAGCGGGACGTCGCGGTCCATCCGGAACGCGCCGGAGTTGTCGACAGCGATCGCGCCGCGGGCGACGGCGATCGGCGCCCACTCGGCGGAGACCTCGTCGGGCACGTCGAACATGGCCACCTGGACCCCGTCGAACGCCTCGGGGGTCAGCGCCTGGACGACGAGTTCCTCGCCCCGGCAGCGCACCCGGCGGCCGACGGAGCGCTCGGAGGCGAGGAGCCGGATCTCGCCCCAGACGTTGCGTCGCCCGGTGAGCAGCTCGCACATCACCGTGCCGACGGCACCTGTCGCTCCGACCACGGCGAGGGTGGGCAGCGCCGTCATCGGCGCTACCTACCCGTCCCCGCGTAGACCACGGCTTCGGTGTCGCCGCCCAGCTCGAACGCGTCGTGGATGGCGCGGACGGCGGCGTCGAGGTCGGTGTCCCGGCAGACCACGGAGACCCGGATCTCGGAGGTGGAGATCATCTCGATGTTGACCCCGGCCGCGCCGAGGGCGGCGAAGAAGCCGGCCGCCACCCCGGGGTGCGAGCGCATGCCCGCGCCGATCAGCGAGACCTTGCCGACGTGGTCGTCGTAGAGCAGGCCCTTGAACTTGACCGGCTCCTGGATCTTGCTGAGCGCGGCCATCGCGGTGGGGCCGTCGGCCTTGGGCAGGGTGAACGAGATGTCCGTCCGGCCGGTGCCCTCGGTGGAGACGTTCTGCACGATCATGTCGATGTTGATCTCGGCGCTGGCGACGGTGTCGAAGATCCGCGCGGCGGCACCCGGCTCGTCGGACACCCCGACGATCGTGATCTTGGCCTCGCTGCGGTCGTGCGCGACCCCGGTGATCAGTGCCTGCTCCACGGAAAGGTCCTCCATCGATCCGGTGACCATCGTGCCGGTGTTGGTCGAGTATGACGAACGGACGTGGATCGGCAACCCCGCCCGCCGGGCGTACTCCACGCTACGCAGGTGCAGCACCTTCGCGCCGCACGCGGCCAGCTCCAACATCTCCTCGTAGGTGATGTGCTGGATGTGTCGGGCGTTGGGCACGATCCGAGGGTCGGCGGTGAAGATGCCGTCCACGTCGGTGTAGATCTCGCAGACGTCGGCGTGCAAAGCGGCGGCGAGCGCCACGGCGGTGGTGTCCGAACCACCGCGACCCAGCGTGGTGACGTCCTTGGTGTCCTGCGAGACGCCCTGGAAGCCGGCCACGATGACCACCGAACCCTCGTCGAGCGCTCCCTTGAGCCGCCCGGGGGTGACGTCGATGATCCGGGCGCGGCCGTGCACCGAGGTGGTGATCACGCCGGCCTGCGAACCCGTGAACGAGCGGGCTTCGTACCCCAGGTTGTGGATGGCCATGGCCAGCAGGGCCATGGAGATCCGCTCCCCGGCGGTGAGCAGCATGTCCAGCTCGCGGCCCGGCGGCAGCGGGCTGACCTGGTTAGCCAGGTCGAGCAGCTCGTCGGTGGTGTCACCCATCGCGGAGACCACCACCACCACGTCGTCGCCGGCCTTGCGGGCGGCGACGATGCGCTCGGCCACCCGCTTGATCCGCTCGGCGTTGGCGACGGAGGACCCGCCGTACTTCTGCACCACGAGTGCCACGACGGTGCACTCCCTCCCAGCGACCCTGAGCGTGCCGACGCCGCCGGAACCGGGGCCGGCGGCGCGTGTCAGACCTCATGAGGGTATCCGGCGGATAACAGAGCCGGGTCAGGTGATCCCACCATCCGGCCCGGCCGGGACCGGCCGGGGCGGTCCCACCAGGTCGGACGGGTACGCCGGGACACCCCGCCCGACACGCCGGGACGAGCCAGGTACGCGCCGGCACCCGCCAACCGCCCGCACCCACCAGAATGGGCCGGTGCCCGTCCTCATCCGCTCGGCCGGCCGCGTGATCGGGCCGCTCGTCCTCGCCCTGCCAGCCCTCCTGGTCGCCTGCACCGGCGAGCAGCCTCCGACTCCACCGCCAGCCGACCCGGGGCCGGTCGAGGTGGACGCCGCACGGGACGAGCTGGCCGCGCTGGCCGCGGCGGCTCAGGACCGTCACCTGGTGGCCCAGTACGTCTACAGCCAGACGGGTCAATCGGATCGCACCATCGTGTTCACCAGCGCGAACGACGGCAGCTGGCGGGTGGACGTGCCGGGGGGCGCCCTGGGCGGCACCGCCGACGTCTCGATGGCCAGCACGGCCGACGGGCTGTTCCAGTGCGCCCTGCCGTCGGCCGGTCGGACCGAGTCGGCGAGTTGCGTACGCCTGGGTGATCGCGACGACGCGGTTCCACGCAGGTCGGACCCCCGGGTCCAGCATCTGCTCACCGACTGGCTGGACGTGCTCACCGACCGACGCGCGCCCCTGGCCGTCGCCCCGGCCAGGACGCCCGAGGGCCTCACCGGCACCTGCTACTCGGTGGATTCCACCTCGGCGTCGCTGAACGCGCCGCTGGATGTGGGCATCTACTGCTACGACCAGGAGGGCACACCCACCGGCGTCCAGACCGGGGCCGGGACGCTGAGGCTGGCCGCCGCACCCGGCCCGGCACCGGCCACCGTGCAGCTGGCCGGCCCGGTGGTGATCGACCGGGAGCCGCTCGACACTGCCGCGCCGCCGACCCCGGACCCGTCGGAGAGCCCGGGCGCGGGAACGCCCTGATCTTCGTCCCGTTACGGGTGCTCTTGCCCACATTGAGCTACCCCATCCTGAGGGGCGAATCACCCATACAGGACGATTCGGTGTATGGCCGATCTCACCCCGCTGCTCGCCTACCGCTGGAGTCCACGAGCCTTCGACCCGGGCGCCGAGCTGACCCCGGAGGAGTCCGCCTCGCTGCTTGAGGCCGCGCGTTGGGCCCCGTCGGCGGAGAACGGGCAGCCCTGGCGGTTCGCCCTCGGCCACCGCGACGACGAGACCTGGAAACGGATCCTGATCAGCCTCCCGGTCGACGACCAGATCTGGATCCGGCACGCCGCGACCCTGGTGGTCGGCGCTCACACCGGCCTGAACACCGAGCAGGCGGCGTACGACCTGGGGCAGGCGATCGCCCACCTGACGGTGCAGGCCACAGCGCTCGGTCTGCACGTACACCAGCTCACCCGGTTCGACCGGGCCGGCCTCGCCACCGAACTCGACCTGCCCGGCGACGTCCGCCCGTTGGTGGTCGCCGCCGTCGGACGGCTCGGCAACCCGTTCGACCTCCCGGCCGACCTGCACGCCCGGGAGACCGGCCTGCGGCACCGCCACCCGGTCGCCGAGCTGCTGCTGCGTTGATCGGGCGCTGGGCTCACTCGCCCCGGCTGGCCCGGAGGAGGACCGCTGCGGCATCGGTGTTGCGATAGCGCACGTGCCGGCCCTCGCGGGTTCGGGACACGAGGCCGGCGCCGTGCAACGCGGCCAGGTGCTGGGAGACGTTTCCGGCGGACATCCCGGTGAGTCGGGCCAGGTCGGTCGTGGTCAGCGCCGTCTCGAGCAGGTACAGCAGCGTGGTCCGGCCCGGCCCGATCACCCGTGCCAGCGGGTCGCCGGGCGGCGAGGCTGTCGCCTCCCAGAGCGTCCCGACGGCACGGACCGGGTACGCACCGGCGGGCAGCGAATCCTCGAGCAGGTTCCACAGCACGTGCTGCTCGGTGAACACCGTCGGGTTCAGCGCCAGCCCACGACCGCGGAGGTCGAAGTCCCGCTCGAACGTGTCGTCGCTGATCACCCGGTCGCCGTGCCAGCGCAGGCTCGGGTGGAGGTGCTCGAAGAACCGGCCGGCGCCGCTCTCGGCGAGCTGGGCGGCCCGGTACGCCACGTCTGCGTCGAGCAGCGCCCGCATCCGCGGCCAGTCCGGGGCGATCGCCTCGTCGTACCAGACCCGCACCGCGTCGACGACCTGCGGCAGCAGCCCGCCGGGGTCGGCGAGCAGCGCCCGCCCGAACGGGCTCAGCGGCTTCTGCCAGGTGGTCGCCAGCAGGTCCTGGACCACCACGGCCGGCGGCGTCGCGGCGATCTGGTCGAGCTGCTCGGCCATCTCCACGTTCGGCCGGGCCGCCGGGGTGAGGAAGTCGGGCAGCCAGCGACCCGGCACGACCAACCCCACCAGAGGCCGGACCCGGTCGGCCACTTCGGGACGATGCAACGTCACCCGGGCCCGGTCAATCCAGGGCAGGTGCACCGCGTAGCGGACCGGGTTGGCCAGCGCCCACATGCTCATGACCGTCTCGTTGACCGGTGACACGGCGAGCCGCACTCCCGCCACGTCGGCCAGGCTGAACCGCAACTCGGACACACGCCCCCCAGGAGCAGGATTCGGCCCAGCCAAAAAGATTCGACCGTGGTCATGGGGACCCGATTCACTCCCGAACATGGGGACCAGAGAAAGCATCCGTACCGCCGTTCGAGACGTCGTACCGCCGGCCGGGCTGACCCGTGCCCTGGCCGTCCAGGCAATGGTCTACGCCGTCGGCAGTGGGCTGTTCCACGCCGGCAGCGCCGTCTTCTTCACCCGGGCGCTCGGGCTCAGCGCCGCCCAGGTGGGGCTGGGGCTCTCCATCGCGGCGGGGGTGACGCTGCTGGGCACGGTGCCGCTGGGCGGGCTCACCGACCGGTACGGACCGCAGCGGGTCTGGGTGGTCGGGCTGGTGCTGAACGCGGCGCTCTTCGCCACCTACCCGTTCGTGGGCGGCTTCGCCGGGTTCCTCGCCGTGGTGGTGGCTCTGGCCGCCGTGGACGCCGCTGTCGGCGTGGCCCGGCAGGTCTACTCGATCAACGCGCTCCCGCCGGCCGAACGGGTCACGGCGATGGCGTACCAGCGCTCGTCGCTGAACGTCGGCTTCGGGCTCGGCGCGGTGATCAGTGGCCTGGTGCTGGCGGTGGACACGATCGAGGCGTACCGCACGATGGTCTGGTTCATCTCGGCGGTCTTCCTGGTGACGGCCCTGTTCGTGCGCCGACTGCCTCGACTGCCGGAGGTGGCCCGACCGGTGGAGCCGATGAGTCGGCTCGCCGTGCTCCGGGACCGCCCGTTCATGACGGTGTCCCTGCTCTCCGGGCTGCTCACCGCACACCAGGCGCTCTACCTGACGGTCATGCCGCTCTGGATCCTCACCCACACCGACGCCCCGAAGACGGTCATCGCCGCTCTGGTGCTGCTCAACACGGTCCTGGTCGTGCTGCTCCAGGTCCGCGTGAGCCGGGGCGCGGACACCGCGGCGGGCGCGGCCCGGGCCTCTCGCCGGGGCGCCCTGCTGATCGCCCTGTTCTGTCTGGCCCTGCCGATCTCCGGGTTCACCCGGGGCTGGCTCACCATCGTGGTGCTGGTGGCCGCCGCGACGGTACTCATCCTGGCCGAGCTGATCGAGTCGGCGGGCACCTGGGGGCTCACCGCCACCCTGCCGCCGCCCGACCAGCGCGGCGCGTACGTGGGGGCGCTCGAACTCGGCACGCAGGTGCAGTACCTGATCGCGCCGGCCGGGCTGACCGCGCTCGGGGTGACCACCGGCGGGTGGGGTTGGTTACCCACGGCAGCGATCTTCGTGCTGGTGGCGGTGGCGATCGTGCCGGCTGTGGCGTGGGCGCAACGAACACCGAGGCTGGGTACCGGGGCCCCGGAGCCGGCCATGACCCCGGTCCCATAGTCCGGACCTGTCTTTCCACCCACCGCTCCATCACGTAGGGTGACTTGGTCATGTGGCAGGCGCTGCTCCTCCTTAGCCGCCGCGACGAGGCCTGACCGGCCGGCACCTCGTCGCGGAGTTGCATCGCGCCGTCCAGCACATCCGATTTTCTTCTCGGCACCGCCGCGCACCGTCGCCCGGCATCTCGCCGACACCTTCCGATCTGCTGACGCCACATGTTCCAGGGAGCACTCCGAGATGGCTCAACCTGTCACCGACGCTGAAACCGATCCGATCGCCCGGCAACGCCCGAGCCGGATGCCGTACCACCGCTACCAGCCGTACGGGGAGCAGTTCCGGGTCGAACTCCCGGACCGCACCTGGCCCACCCGCACCGTCGAGGCCGCCCCCCGCTGGTGCGCCGTGGATCTCCGCGACGGCAACCAGGCACTGATCGACCCGATGTCGCCCGAGCGCAAGCGCCGGATGTTCCAGCTGCTGGTCCAGATGGGCTACAAGGAGATCGAGGTCGGTTTCCCGTCGGCCAGCCAAACCGACTTCGACTTCGTCCGGCAGCTCATCGAAGACGACATGATCCCGGACGACGTCACCATCCAGGTGCTCACGCAGTGCCGGGAGCACCTGATCGACCGGACGTTCGAGTCGCTGCGCGGCGCGAAGCGGGCCATCGTGCACTTCTACAACTCGACCTCCACCCTCCAGCGGCGGGTGGTCTTCGGCCTGGACAAGGACGGCATCGCCGACATCGCCACGACCGGAGCTCGGCTCTGTCAGAAGTACGCCGAGATCCACACCCCGGACACGGAGATCTTCTACGAGTACTCGCCGGAGTCGTACACGGGCACCGAGCTGGAGTACGCGCTGGAGGTCTGCTCCCGGGTGATCGACGTGATCGACCCGACCCCGGACCGGCCGCTGATCATCAACCTGCCGGCCACCGTCGAGATGGCCACCCCCAACGTGTACGCCGACTCGATCGAGTGGATGCACCGGCACCTGCCGCGCCGGGACAGCGTGGTGTTGAGCCTGCACCCGCACAACGACCGGGGCACCGGTGTGGCCGCCGCCGAGCTGGGCCTGCTCGCCGGCGCGGACCGCATCGAGGGCTGCCTGTTCGGCAACGGTGAGCGCACCGGCAACGTCGACCTGGTGACCCTGGGGCTCAACATCTTCTCCCAGGGCATCGACCCGATGATCGACTTCTCGAACATCGACGAGGTCCGGCGAGCCGTCGAGTACTGCAACCAACTGCCGGTGCACGAGCGCCACCCGTACGCGGGCGACCTGGTCTACACCGCCTTCTCCGGTTCCCACCAGGACGCGATCAAGAAGGGCTTCGACGCCCTCGCCGCCGACGCGAAGGCGGCCGGTGTGCCGGTGGACGAGCACACCTGGGCGGTGCCGTACCTGCCGATCGACCCGAAGGACCTGGGCCGCACCTACGAGGCGGTCATCCGGGTCAACTCGCAGTCCGGCAAGGGCGGCGTCGCGTACATCATGAAGAGCGAGCACCAACTGGACCTGCCGCGCCGGCTCCAGATCGAGTTCTCCGGGGTGGTGCAGCAGGTCACCGACCACGACGGCGGCGAGGTCGACCCGGCCGCGATGTGGGAGATCTTCGCGACGCACTACCTGCTCGACCACCAGCCCGACCCGGCGGTCCGGCTGGCCGGCTACACGATCGGCACGGTGGACGGCAAGGTCGAGATCGAGGCCCAGGTCGGCGTGGGCGGCGAGCAGCGCTCGCTCGCCGCGGTCGGCAACGGCCCGATCGACGCGTACGTGAACGCGCTCCAGTCGGTCGGGGTGGGCGTACGGGTGCTCGACTACCACGAGCACGCGCTCTCCTCCGGTGGTGACGCTCAGGCCGCCGCGTACGTGGAGTGTGAGGTGGACGGCAGGACGGTCTGGGGTGTCGGCACCGACGCCAACATCGTCACCGCGTCGATCAAGGCGGTCACCAGCGCCGTCAACCGCGCCCGCCGCTGACCTGGGCGCGACACCCCCGAAGTGGTTTCCTACTTTGGGGGTGTCGCGGCGGGCAGTGAGTGGCAGGGCTGGGACGGCGGGGCTTCCCGGGGCGGTCGGTGGACCAGCACGAGGGCCAGCAGCGCGCCGGCCACGAGCAGCCCCGCACACCACTCCATCGCGCCCCGGAACGCGTCGGTCAGCTCGGCCTTCTGCTCGTACCCGCCGCCGGAGAGCCCGACCAGCAGCGGCAGCGCCGCCACCGCGAGCAGGCCGCCGGCGCGGGACGCGGCGTTGTTGAACCCGCTGGCCACCCCGGAGAACCGGTCCTGCACGGCGGCCAGCACCGACGCAGTGAGCGGTGCCACCACCAGGGTCAGCCCGATGCCGAAGAGCAGCACCCCGGGCAGCACGTCCCGCCAGTACGACGCGCCCGGTCCGACGCCGCGCAGCAGCAGCAGGCCGACCGCGGCGACCACCGGTCCGATGGCCAGCGGCAGTCGTGGACCGATCCGGGCGGACAGCGCGCCGGCGCGCGCGGAGCCGACCAGCAGCAGCAGGGTCATCGGCAGCAACGCGATGCCGGTGCGGAAGGCCGACCAGCCGACCACGTTCTGCAGGTAGACCGCGAAGAAGAAGGTGAAGCCGCCGAGCGCCGCGTAGACGACGACGGTGAAGATGTTCAGCACCGAGAAGAGTCGGCTGCTGAACAGCCCGGTGGGCAGCATCGCGGTGTCGCCACGCCGCCGTTCCAGCAGGACGAAGGCCGCTGCGGAGAGCACCCCGACCAGGGCGGCGACCAGCACCTCGGCGGAGTCGAACCCGCGGGCCGGCGCGTCGATCAGGGCGTAGGTGACGCCGGCGAGCGCGAGCGCTCCGAGCAGGGCTCCGGCGACGTCGAACCGCCGTCGGGTCCGACCCCGCTCCTCGGTGCGGGAGGCGCTCTCGTCCCGGCTCTCCGGCACCCAGCGCAGGGCGGCCAGCAGCACGAGCACGGCGATCGGCAGGTTGAGGAAGAAGATCCAGCGCCAGGAGAGCGCGTCGATCAGCCAGCCACCGATGAACGGCCCCAGCGCGGTGGAGACCCCGGACAGCCCGGCCCAGGCACCGATCGCCCGGCCCCGGTCGTCGGGATGGAAGCTCGCCTGGAGCACCGACAGCGATCCGGGCGTGAGCAGCGCGCCGCCGGCGCCCTGGAGGAACCGGGCGGCGATCAGCATGCCGGTGTCCTGGGCC
This sequence comes from Micromonospora sp. NPDC050795, assembly GCF_044456785.1. Lineage (NCBI taxonomy): Bacteria > Bacillati > Actinomycetota > Actinomycetes > Micromonosporales > Micromonosporaceae > Micromonospora > Micromonospora sp. NPDC050795. Next base: position 244,955 of record NZ_JBITGE010000003.1, read on the forward strand.
AGCCCGCAGAGCACGGAGGCGGCGGTGAACCAGACCACGCCGATGAGGAATATGCGTCGCCGGCCGAAGCGGTCGCCCAGAGCGCCGCCGAGCAGCACGAACGCCGCCAGCATCAGCAGGTAGCCGTTGATGGTCCACTGGAGATCGGCCACGTTCGCGCCGAGGTCCTGCCCGAGTTTCGGCAGCGCCACGTTGACGACGGTGCTGTCAAGGAAGACCATTCCAGAGGCGAGTACGGCGGCGAGCAGCGTGCCCCGGCCGGCGGTGGTGCCCATCCGGAGGGCGGTCGCCGGTACGGGTGCGGTCATCCCACCAATCTGCCTTGCATCATGTGGGAGACGCCACGAAACGCCGAAACCGTGCCCGGGTACTGTGCGCAATCGCCGGGAGCCCCCAAGCTGGAGAGGTGTCGTCTGTGCGTACCAGATCAGGACCGCGAGCGGCGGTGGCCGTGCTCACCGCGGCGCTGGCGCTCGGCGTGGCCGGTTGCGTCCCGCCGGATGAGCCGACCACACCGCCGTCGAGCGACGGCGGCAACGCCGCTGAGCAGCTGAGTCAGCTGACCGTCGCTACCGCCGGCTCGATGAAGGGCTACAGCCGCGAGCGTTTCCCGCATTGGCGGGACACCGGCAAGAACTGCGATATCCGGGACAGCATCCTCCAGCGCGACGGCAAGGACGTGAAGCTCTCCGGCTGCAACGTGGTCGGTGGGCGCTGGGAGAGCGTGTACGACGGTCGCAGCTTCTCGGATCCCTCCGACGTGGACATCGACCACATGGTGCCGTTGGCCAACGCGTGGCGCTCGGGTGCCGACGAGTGGGACAACGCGAAGCGCGGCGACTTCGCCAACGACACCACCCGTCCGCAGCTTTTCGCGGTTTCCGCCTCGTCCAACCGGGCAAAAGGTGACCAGGACCCGTCGCAGTGGAAACCGGCGAACCGGTCTTACTGGTGCAAATATGCCCAGGACTGGGTGACGGTCAAGCACTACTGGAAGCTGACGGTGACCAGCGCCGAGAAGGCCGCCCTGACCGACATGTTGGAGGGCTGTTGAGTGGGGAGCAATTTGTGACCGCCGCCGGGGAGAGCGGCCCGTCCGCCGCCGGCATGACCGCGGACGGCACCGCCGAGACTCCCGCCGCCGTGCCGGGTGCCGGCATGGTCGCGGATTCGAACGGGGCGGCCGGCCCGCAGAGCCGCACCACCGACATCGTGCCCGGCCCGGGTGGCGTGATGACCGACGAGGTCGGCGTCGTCACCGGGGACCTGACGCTGCGCACCGAGTACGCGGACGGCAAGGTCACCCTGCGGGTGCAGTACAAGGACGCGGACGAGTGGTACGCGGTGACCGGTACGTCGGTCACGCTTGCCGACCCGGCTGGGCTGGACGCGGTGCACGGCGTCGCGGTGGGGCTGCTGAACCGCCCCGAGGGCTGACGGACGCCGGCACCGCGTCCATTCTCAGACGTACGAGCCGGGCTCGGTGGGCGCGGAGACCACGCTCGGCGCGTCCCCCTCGCCCTCGGGTCGGACGATCTGCGCGCTGACCCCGTGCGGGCGCAGTTCGCCGCTGGCGATCTGCTCCGCGAAGTGGCAGGCCACCCGGCTGGCGCCGATGTCCCGCAGCACCGGTCGCTCGTCGGCGCAGCGGGTGGGCTGCGCCCACGGGCAGCGGGTGTGGAAGCGGCAGCCGGTCGGCGGGTTGGCCGGCGACGGCAGGTCACCGGCGAGCAGGATCCGCTCCCGGCGGTCCTCCACGTCCGGGTCCGGCACCGGCACCGCCGACATCAGCGCCCGGGTGTATGGGTGCAGCGGCTCGGTGTAGAGCCGGTCGCTCGGCGCCTCCTCCACCAGCGCGCCCAGATACATCACGCCGACCGTGTCGGAGATGTGCCGGACCACGGCGAGGTCGTGCGCGATCACCAGGTAGGTGAGCCCCAGGCTGTCCTGGAGCTCGTCCAGCAGGTTGACCACCTGGGCCTGGATCGACACGTCGAGCGCCGAGACCGGCTCGTCGGCGACGATCAGCTCCGGGCCGAGCACCAGCGCGCGGGCGATGCCGATGCGCTGCCGCTGCCCGCCGGAGAACTCGTGCGGGTAGCGGGAGAGCGCCCAGCGCGGCAGCCCGACCGCGTCCAGGGTCTCGCCGATGATCCGTCGACGGTCGGTGCGGTCGGTGCCGATCCCGTGGGTCTGGAGGCCCTCGGTCAGGATCGACTCGACGTTCTGCCGGGGGTCGAGGCTGGACATCGGATCCTGGAAGATCATCTGCATCCGGCGACGCATGCTGCGCAGCTTGCCGGACGGCAGCGTCGTCAACTCGACGCCGTCGAAGCTGACCTCACCGGCGGTCGGCGGGGTGAGCTGGAGCAGCGCCCGGCCCAACGTGGACTTGCCGCAGCCGGACTCACCCACCAGGCCGTACGTCTTGCCGCGCGCGATGCTCAGGTCGACCCCGTCGACGGCCTTAACCTGGCCGACCACCCGGTCGAAGAGCACGCCCCGCTTGATCGGGAAGTGCACCTTCAGGTCGCGCACCTCGACGAGGATGTCGTTCTCACTCACGCTGTTTCCTCCTCGCGCGGGGCAGGCACCAGGCCCGGCAGCGGCTCCGGGTTGACGCACCGGTAGCTCCGTCCGTCGTGCGCGTGCACCAGCTCCGGCGGCTCACCCACACACTCGTCTGTCCGGCGGGCGCAGCGCGGGGCGAAGGCGCACCCGTCCGGCCACGGCAGCAGGTCGCGGACGGAACCGGGAATCGGATTGAGCTTCTCGCCCCGCCCGGCGTCCAGGCGCGGCACCGAGCCGAGCAGACCCACCGTGTACGGGTGACGCGGCTGGCGGAAGAGCGGACGACGGCGGGCCGTCTCCACCACCCGGCCCCCGTAGAGCACGTTGACGGTGTCGCACATGCCGGCCACCACGCCCAGATCGTGCGTGATCATCAGCAGCGCGGTGCCGGAGTCCCGGACCAGCTCCTTGAGCAGCTCCAGGATCTGGGCCTGGATGGTGACGTCCAACGCGGTGGTCGGCTCGTCGGCGATCAGCAGCCGGGGCTGGCAGGCCACCGCCATCGCGATGAGCGCCCGCTGGCGCATCCCGCCGGAGAGCTGGTGCGGGTACTCCTTGAGCCGCCGCTTCGGGTCGGGAATGCCGACCCGGTCCAGCAGTGCCGCCGCTTCCTTCGCGGCGGTCTCGCCCTTCATCCCCCGGTGCCGGGTGAGCACCTCGGTCACCTGCAACCCGATCGGGATCACCGGGTTCAACGAGGAGAGCGGGTCCTGGAAGATCATCGCGATGTCCCGGCCCCGGATGTCCCGCCGCGACCGGTCGTCGAGCTGGAGCAGGTCGGTGCCGTCGAAGACGGCCTTGCCGCCGACCCGCAGGCCGGGCTGCTTGGGCAACAGGCCCATGATCGCGAGCGAGGTGACGCTCTTGCCGCAGCCGGACTCACCGACCAGGCCGACCACCTCACCGGCGTCGACCGAGAAGGACACCCCGTCGACCGCATGCACGGCCCGCTGACCGCGGCGGGCGAATGTGACGGAGAGATCTTCAACTTCGAGCAGTGCCATTGCCGGGCCTACTTCCGCAGCTTCGGGTCGAGGGCCTCACGCATCGCCTCACCGAGCAGGGTGAAGCCGAGCGCGGTGATGATGATCGCGACGGCCGGGTAGATCGCCAGTGACGGCCGGATGCCGAGGTACTGCTGCGCGTCGGCGAGCATGACCCCCCACTCCGGTACGGCGGTGTCCGGGTTGCCGAGGCCGAGGAAGGAGAGCGCCGCGGCCTCGATGATCGCGGTGGCCAGGGTCAACGTGGCCTGCACGATCACCGGGGCGAGCGAGTTCGGCACCACGTGGGTCAGGGCGATCTTCGACTTCTTGACGCCGAGCGAGGTCGCCGCCAGCACGTAGTCGCTGTTGGCCTGAGAGATCATCGAGCCGCGCAGCAGCCGGGCGAACACCGGCACCGAGACCACACCGACCGCGATCATGACAGTGGTCAGGCTGGCCCCGAGCAGGGCGGCGATGCTCACCGCCAGCAGCAGGCTCGGCATCGCCAGCAGCATGTCGATGAAGCGCATGAGGGTGGTGTCGATCCACCGCCCCCACCGGCCACCGAGGCCGGCCGCGGCACCGGAGATGCCACCGATCAGCGCGCCGACCGCCAGACCGATCAGGGTGGAGACCACGCCGACCAGCAGGGTCTGGCGGGCGCCCACGATCATCCGGCTGAACTCGTCCCGGCCCTGGTGGTCGTAGCCAAACCAGTGGTCGCCGTTCGGGCCGGGGATGACACCCGGCTTGATCAGCCCCTCCCGGATGCCGATCGTGTCCGTGGCCGCGTACGGCACGAGGAACGGGCCGACCACCGCGACCAGCACGAAGATCGCCAGGATGACCGCGCCGACGATGGCGGCAGGGTTGCTGCGCAGCCGGCGGAACGCCTCCTGCCAGAGGCTGACGCCCCGCTCGTCGTCACGGGCGGCCAGCTCGGAGAGCCGGTCGATCTTTTCCTTCTTCTTGCCTGGGCTGAGTGTCATCGCACCCTCACCCTCGGGTCGATGAAGCTGTAGGAGAGATCGACCAGGAGGTTCACCAGCACGTACACCACCGCGATGATCAGGATGAAGCCCATCAGCACCGGATAGTCGCGTTGGCCGATGGCCTCGGCGACGAACGCTCCGATGCCGCTGAAGGCGAAGACGGTCTCGGTCAGCACCGCACCGGAGAGCAGGCCGCCCGCGAGCAGACCGATCGAGGTGGCGACCGGCAGCATGGCGTTGCGCAGGACGTGCCGGCGACGAACCGTCTGCTCGGTCAGGCCCTTCGCCTCGGCTGTCCTCACGAAGTCCTCGTTCAGCACCTCCAGCACGCTCGCCCGGGTGATCCGGACGATGATCGCCAGCGGGATGCTCGCCAGCGCGATGCTGGGCAGCACCAGATGCCAGAGGGCGTCGGCGGCGGCGTCCCACTCACGGGTCATCAACCCGTCGAGGACGAAGAAGTTGGTGACCCGGGTCGCCCCGAGTGTCGGGTCCTGCCGGCCGCTGGACGGGAACCAGTGCAGGTTCTCCGAGAAGATCGCTTTGAGCACGTAGCCCAGGAAGAAGACCGGGATGCAGATGCCGATCAGCGAGCCGCCCACTGACGCGTGATCCAGGAAACGGCCGCGACGACGGGCGGCCAGGTAGCCCAGCGGGATGCCGACGCCGATCGCGATGATCATCGCGGTGATGGTCAGTTCGACGGTGCCGGGGAAGCGCTCGATGAACTCCGTGGTGACCGCCCGCTTGGTGGAGGTCGAGGTGCCCAGGTCGAGCTTGATCAGCCGACGGACGAAACGGCCGTACTGCACCAGGATGGGCTCGTCGAGCCCCATGTTGCGGCGGATCGCGGCCCGCATCTCGGGTGTGCCGCGCTCGCCGAGGATGGCGGTCTCGGGGCCGCCGGGAAGTCGGCGGAGCCAGATGAAGAGCAGGAGGGAGAGCCCGAACAGCGTGGGTATCAGCTGAAGCAGGCGCCTGACGATGAACCGGAACACGGCGGCCTCGAAGGGGTGCGGAGGGTTGCGGGCGGGCGCTGTGCGACAGCGCCCGCCCGCGTTCCTTGCTGCGTCAGATCAGGACTTACTTGAACTCGGCGGTGGAGAAACGCTCGTCGGTGAGCGGGCTCGCCTTGACGCCGGTCACGTCCTTGCCGAACACGATCGCCGGCGGCGAGTGCGAGATCGGCACACCCGGCAGGAAGTCCATCACGGACTTGTTCAGGGCCTTGTACTTCTCGGTCCGGGCCGCGATGTCGGCGGTGGTGTCCGCGTCCTTGAACTGGTCGAACAGGGCCTTGTTGTTGAAGCCCCACTCGTCCTTCGGCCGGTCGAAGAAGGTACCGATGAAGTTGTAGGCGTCGCCGTAGTCACCGGTCCAGCCGAGGAAGTGGAGGTCGTGCTTGCTACCCGAGGTGGTGGCGTTCAGGTAGTCCGGGCTCCACTTCAGCGGGATCGCCTCGACGGTGATGCCAACGGCCTTCAGGTCCGCCGAGAGCAACTCGAAGATGTCCTTCGGGTTCGGCATGTACGGCCGGGTGACCTCGGTCGGGTAGTGGAATTTCAGCGTCAGGTTCGACGCGCCGGCCTCGGCCAGCAGCGCCTTCGCCTTGGCCGGGTCGTAGGTGTACTTGGTGACGTCACCGTTCCAGCCCTCGACCGTGTCCGGCATGAAGTTGTCGGCGACCTTGGCGCCCGGCGGCAGCTTGGAGGTGACCAGCTGCTGACGGTTCAGGGCGTACGCGATGGCCTGCCGGACGCGGATGTCGGCGAGCTTCGGGTTGCCCTTCTGGTTCATCGCCAGGTAGAGCACGTTGAACGCCGGGCGCGTGAGCATGTTGAAGCCCTCGCTCTTCAGCGGCTCGACGTCGGCCGGGCCAACCAGGTCGTAGCCCTGGATGTCACCGGAGCGCAGCGCCTGCTTGCGGGCGTTCTCATCCGAGATCGTCTTGAAGATGAGGGTCTTCAGCTTGGCCTTGGGGCCCGAGTAGTCCTCGTTGCGCTCCAGGGTCAGCGTCTTGTTCGCGACGTCCCAGGTCTTGAACTTGAACGGACCGGTGCCGGTCGGGTGCTCCGTCGCGTACGACGGGTACTTGATGTCCTCGGCGGTGCCGGCGACGTTGCTCGCGTCGAACTCCTGCAGCGCCTTCGGGCTGTGGATGGAGAACGAGGGGAGCATCAGCGCGGCCGGGATCTTGCTGGAGACCCGGGTGAAGGCCAGGTCCACAGTGGTGGCGTCCTTGGCGGCGCAGGACTTGAAGAGGCTCGGCGGAAGCTCCGCGTCCTCGTTCTTGGCGAAGCCGCCCATGACGTCCTGCCAGTACGCGGTCACGTCCGGGCTCTGCATGAGGCCCTTGGCGTTGTACCAGCGGTTGAAGTTGACGCAGACGGCCTCGGCGTTGAAGTCGGTGCCGTCGTGGAACTTCACGCCCGAGCGGAGCTTGAAGGTCCACGTGGTGCCGGCGGCGTCCGGGGTCCAGGACTCGGCCAGGCCGGGGGTGACCTTGGTGCCACCCTCCTCCGGTCGGACCAGGGTCTCGAAGACCTGACGCGCGACGCGCAGCGACTCACCGTCGCTGGCGAAGCTCGGGTCGAGCACCTTCGGGTCTCCGGCGACGCCGAAGACGAGGGTGTCCTTCTTGCTACCGCCGGAATTGTCGTCGCGGTCGCTCTCGGCGCAGCCTGCTACCGCGAGGGCCGCGACCGCGATGGCCGCGATCGCGGCCTTCGGCCTGGGTGCACGCATGTGTGCTTCACCTCGTCCTTGGGGGTACGGACAACGTGGTGACAGGGGTCACCGATGGCGGTGACCATAGCTCCCGATGCGTCCACCCGGAAACCGCTGAGTGGACGGTTGGTATCGGATCGTGCCTCAACCGCCGCTTGACATTCGATTCTTAGGTAAACAGCGGCAAAAACCGATCAATCAGCACCCGCGATGCCAAACTGTTACGTCGAACAGCCCCGATGAGGGCAAAGGTGTCAGATCATTTCCGGGCAGAGACGCAGCGGTGGCCGGCACCCCAACGGGTGCCGGCCACCGGCCGTACGTCAGGCGATCAGACCGCGCGGCGCCCCTCGAAGGCCCGACCGAGGGTGATCTCGTCGGCGTACTCCAGATCGCCGCCGACCGGCAGCCCGCTGGCCAGCCGGGTCACCGAGATGCCCATCGGCTTCACCATCAACGCCAGGTAGGTGGCTGTCGCCTCGCCCTCGGTGTTCGGATCCGTGGCCAGGATCAACTCCCGAACCCCGCCACCACCGAGCCGGATCATCAACTCCCGGATGCGCAGGTTGTCCGGGCCGATCCCCTCCAGCGGATTGATCGCCCCACCCAGCACGTGGTAGCGACCGCGGAACTCACCCGTCCGCTCGATGGCCACCACGTCCTTGGGCTCCTCCACCACACACAGCACCTCCTCGGTGCGACGCTGGTCGCGGCAGATCCGGCACTGCTCGGACTCGGCCACGTTGTAGCAGGTAGTGCAGAAGCGCACCAGCTCCTTGACCTTGCGCAGCGCGCCGGCCAGCCGGTTGACGTCGGCCGGATCCGCCGAAAGGACGTGGAACGCGATCCGCTGAGCGCTCTTCGGACCCACGCCCGGCAGCCGACCCAGCTCGTCGATCAGATCCTGGATGGCACCTTCGTACATCTGCCGGCTCAGAAACCGGGCAGGCCGAGGCCGCCCATGCCGCCGGCGACCGGGCCCATCTTGCGCTCGGTCAGCTCCCGGGCCGCCTCGGCGGCGTTGTGCACGGCCGCGACGACCAGATCCTCCAGCGTCTCCACGTCGTCCGGGTCGACGGCCTTCGGGTCGATCTTGATGGCCTTGAGCTCACCGGAGCCGGCGACCGTCGCGGTGACCAGCCCACCGCCGGCGGTGCCGGTCAGCTCGGCCTCGGCCAGCTCGGCCTGGGCGGCGGCGATCTGCTGCTGCATCTTCTGCGCCTGCTTCAGCATCTGCTGCATGTTCGGCTGTCCACCTGGGCGCACGGGATGGCTCCTTCTCGCACTCGTCTGCTCGACCGCCGCTCAGCCTATCCGCTGGGACCGACCTCGCCCCGCCCGGTGCGTCCGCCCACGCCGAGGCTTCGGGTACGGCTACCCCTACCCCGAACCGGCCATCTGCTGGTAGTGCGCCCGTACCCGTCGCACTGGTCTGCTCAGGGCATGAACCTCAACCGCACCGGCCGGATCGGCGCACTGTGCTGGCTCGCGGCCTCGCCCGTCTTCCTCGTCGCCAGCCTGATCACCGGTCTGCGGTGGCGCGAGCCCACCTACAGTTGGGCAACCCACAACATCAGCGACCTCGGCAACGCCCACTGCGGCGTCTGGGACACCACCCGCCCCCGCTACGTCTGCTCACCGTGGCACCCGCTGATGAACACCGCGACACTGGCCACCGCCGTCCTGCTCGCCGGCGGGCTCCTGCTGACCTGGAGGGTTCTCGGCCGCGGCCCGGTGGTGCGCACTGCCCAGACACTCCTGCTGCTGGCCACCAGCGGATACGGCCTCGTGGCCCTCTACCCGGCCGACATTGACGAGAACCTGCACGTACTCGGCGCAGTCCTGATCATGGGGATGGGCAACGTCGGCCTGCTCCTCGCCGGCTTCGCGCCACGCGGCACGACGCTCGGCAGGTGGCGCCGACTCACCCTCACCGCCGGGCTCATCGCGCTGGCCGGAACGACACTGTTCGCCGCCCAACAGGGCCTGGGGCTCGGGGTGGGCGGCATGGAACGAGTAGCGGTGCTCCCGTTCCCCCTCTGGGCCTGCGCTCTGGGCGTCCTGCTAGCCGAAACCCCCCAACCGCGCGATCTTGCACTTCCTGTCCCAACAAAAGGGGCATTCCGTACAAAGTGACGACCGAAACTGCAAGATCGCCGAGGCGGGGCGGGGCGGGACGGCGCGTTAGCGGGCGTCGATCTCGTTGATCTTTTCGGCGCCGAAGGTCTCTCTGAGGAGGCGTACCGCCTGCTCCTCGCTGGACTCCCGGGCGGTCTTCTCGTCGATGATCTCGTCCAACGGCTCGTCGCCCGGGTCGAACCCCTCAAAGGCCGGGGTCGCCGCCGGTGCCGCGCCGCCAGGCCTACCGCCGGCCCGCGCCGGGCCGTCGAAGTCCGGGTCGTAGGGCGGCTCGCCGGCCCATTCGGCGTCCGCGACAGGCCGGGCTGCCGCTCCGGTACGCGCACCGCGCCCCGCCGCCGCCGCGCGAGCCGCGGCGATGGCGCTGCTCACCGGCGCACCACCGGCTGTCGCCGGCTGCCGGGCCGCCGGTGTCGGGTTACCCCGCCCGCCCGGATTACCGCCACCGGCCGCCGCCCCGGGCCCACCCGAACCACCGGGTCCGGTGCCGTTTGCGCCACCGCCGTTCGGGCCACCGCCGTTCGGGCCACCGCCGTTGGTGCCGCTGCCGTTCGGGCCGCTGCCATTCCCGGCGTTCCCGTTTTCGGTGTTCCCGTCCCCGGTGCTGCCGTTCGCGCCGGTCGACGCCGGTGCGGAGTGAGGGCTCGACTCGTTTCCAGCGGACGCGCCGCCAGGTCGGGTGGCCTCCGGCCAGTCCTCGTCATCCGTAGCCTCGGCGGCGAGGCCACCCCCGCCTGGGCGGGCCGCCTCCGGCCAGTCGCCGTCGTCGTCCGCCGCCGGGGCCGACGACGCTGTGCCCCGCCCACCAGCACCGTGCCCAGCACCTTGACCGGTGGAACCCGCACCGACACCGGAACGCGAGGCCGAGCCGGCAGCGCCGCTCGGGTTCGCGGCGGTCGGCGAGGCGTTCGTCGGACCGGCGGTCGGGGCGTTGGCTGGCCCACTACCAGGCCCGGCGGAGTTCGCACTTGGCGCTGCGTTCGAGCCCGACCCAGCGGTCGAGCCGGGCGCGGCGTTCGAGCCCGGCGCAGCGCTGAAGCCGGGCGCGGCGTTCGAGCCCGGCGCAGCGCTGAAGCCCGGTGCCGCGCTCGAACTTGGCGCAGCGGTCGAGCCAGATGTGTTCGACCCTGACGCTGCATTCGAGCCGAGCGCGGCATTCGAGCCAGGCGCGCTCGGCGGGGCTGCGGCAGTCGGGTTCGCGGCGGCAGGCGCGTCGGACGGGGCTGGCGGCGTGGCGGGTCGGGGCGGTGCGGTCTGCTGTGCGCGCGATGAGCCGGACAGCGACACACCACCGCGCTCGCCGGCCACCTCACACCGGATCTGCCAGCGCCCGCCCAACTCCTCGTAGAGCGCGTCGGTGAGCACGGCCGCGTGGTCGGCCATCATCTTGGCCAGCACTGTGGACTTCACCGTCAGCACCAGCGTGTCGCCGTCGAGTTCGCGGACCACCGCGTCGCGCATCAGGGCGGCGATCCGCTTGTTGGTCCGGTTGACCTTGCCGACCACGTCGGGCCAGACGCGGCGGACCGCTACCGCGTCCAGCGCGGCGGCCGGTGCTCCGGGTCGGGGCGGCGCGGGCGTGGCCGGGTCGGGAAGCACCGCCGACGGTGGCACCACGCGACGCGGGGCCGGGCCGGCGGGCGAGACGGGTACGGCCTGGTCAGCCATTGCCGGGCCGGTCGACGCGCCGGGCGAGGCCGGGATCGGCGAGTCGGCCGGCGAGACGTACGAGGCCGGTGCGCCGGAGGTCGGAGCGGGTGCCCCGGTGACCGGAGCAGCCGGGGCGGGAGCGCCCTGGGCCGGGGACGCCGCCGGGTCGACGTCCCACGGCGGTGCGGAGGTAGGGGCGTTCGCGGGTGCCGGGGTGGCGGCAGCCGGGACCGGGGTGGCTGGCTGTGGGCGTACCCCTGGGTGGTTGGTTGGCGCGGAGCCGGCGGCGGCCGACGGCGCGTCGCCGCCGCCCACTGTGAGCCGGCGTTCCATCCGTTCCAGGCGCTGGAGCAGGCCGCCGGTGGAGTCGTCCACGCCGGGCAGCAGCATCCGGGCGCAGATCAGCTCCAGTAGCAGGCGGGGCGCTGTGGTGCCGCGCATCTCGACCAGGCCGTTGTGCACGATGTCGGCGCAGCGGGAGAGCGTGGCCGAGCCGAGCTGCGACGCCTGGGCTGCCATCCGCTCGATCTGGTCGGCGGGGCCGTCGATCAGACCCTTCGCGGCGGCGTCCGGCACCTGCTGGAGCACGATCAGGTCGCGCAGCCGTTCCAGCAGGTCGGAGGCGAACCGGCGCATGTCGTACCCGGCCTCGGCGACCCGGTCGACGGTGGCGTACGCGGCCGCGCCGTCACCGGCGGCCAGCGCGTCGCACATCTCGTCGATCAGCGCCGAGTCGGTGACCCCGAGCAGGGCGACGGCCCGGGCGTAGCTGACTCCCTCCGCGCCGGCGCCGGCGATGAGCTGGTCGAGCACGGAGAGGCTGTCCCGCATGCTGCCGCCACCGGCGCGGACCACCAGCGGAAAGACCGCCGGCTCGACGGCGACGCCCTCGGCCTGGGTGAGCTGTTCCAGGTACGGGCGAACCACCTTCGGCGGAAACAGCCGGAACGGGTAGTGGTGGGTCCGCGACCGGATCGTGCCGAGGACCTTCTCCGGCTCGGTGGTGGCGAAGATGAACTTGACGTACTCCGGGGGCTCCTCGACCAGTTTGAGCAGGGCGTTGAAGCCCTGGGTCGAGACCATGTGCGCCTCGTCGATGATGTAGATCTTGAAGCGGCTGCTGGCCGGTGCGAAGAAGGCGCGCTCGCGCAGCTCGCGGGCATCGTCGACACCGCCGTGGCTGGCCGCGTCGATCTCGATCACGTCGATCGAGCCGGCGCCGTCGGCCGCCAGCGAGCGGCAGGAGTCACACTTGCCGCACGGCTCGGGAGTGGGGCCCTGCTCACAGTTGAGCGAGCGGGCCATGATCCGGGCGCTGGTGGTCTTGCCACAGCCACGGGGGCCGGAAAAGAGGTAGGCGTGGTTGAGCCGTCCGCTGCGCAGCGCCTGCGACAGCGGCTCGGTCACGTGCTCCTGGCCGATGACCTCAGCGAAGGTACGCGGCCGGTACTTGCGGTAGAGCGCCAGCGTCACTCGTCCCGCCTCCTCTCGACCGAGCCATTCTGCGCCGGTCGGGCGCGGGTGACCACCCACCACCCCGGGGCGCCTGGGCCTTCAGCCTTGATCGACCGGGCCACCAGGGCTTGATCGACTCGGCTTCCTGGAAACCGCGGTGTCCGCATGGCCGGGACACCGCGACATCAGGGATGCCGAGTGGATCAACCGGCCCACAGACAAAAAGGCCTCCCGTGCACCCGGCAGAGCTCGCTTATCCTTGCTGCCTTCCGGCCCTGGGGAGGTTCACGAGATACCGCCGCACGGGAGGTGACGCCCAGCCTACCCGACCGCCTGTCGATCTTCAGGGGGTGGTGGGGTGGCCCGGCCGACACGGACCTGTATCCTGGCTCGCGGAGGATTCGCCTAGAGGCCTAGGGCGCACGCTTGGAAAGCGTGTTGGGTTTACACCCTCACGAGTTCGAATCTCGTATCCTCCGCTCGCCTGAGCAGCACGAACGACAGGGCCGGCCCTCACGGGACCGGCCCTGAATCGTCAGTCAGCTCACCCGACGCCCCTGATCTGCGCCCGGTCACACGCCCCACCGCGGCGAACAGGTCAGGAGCCGTCGCGGAGATCCCCCAGACGCTCTGCCCGGAACGTGATCTCGTCGAAGGTCACGCTGCATCCCTCACCGGTCGGGGACTGGCCCGCGAAGCCGATCCGGTCGCGAGACGCGTCGGGGTCGAGGAGGAAGACGCGGATCAGCTGCCAGGTCTCACCGTCGACCGAGGCGTGGTACGCGTAGACCCCGTCAACCCGGGAGACCCGCAGCCACACCGACCGGTCGGGTACGACGAAGGCGTTCGCGTCGTCGGCGACGCCTCGGCAGATGACCGACACGATCATCGGGTCGCCGGCCGGGGAGAACTCGAAGCACAGCTTGGCCCAGCGTCGCTCGTCGCGCCACAGCAGCAGCACACCGGCATCGAAGGTGGCGGCGAAGTCCACGCTGACCCGGGCGCTGAACTGGAAGTCTCCCGTCGGCAGGTCGCCGAGCAGCGTCGCGGCGTTGAGCGTCGACTCGGCGCTGACCGTGGTGGTCTCGGCCGCGTCGGCGGCACCGGTGCTGGGGTCGATGAAGATGTCCGTGAGCGGCTGCGCCTCGACCGCCACGGTGCCGGCCGCCTCGTCGACCCGCCACAGCTCGGCCGACGAGGGCACGAGCGGGAACGGCACACCGGGGACGCTCAGTTGACTGACCATGGCCAGGACCGTACAACGGTCGCCCTGCTGGCCGATGCCCACTGATCGAGCGGGGCCCGGCACGTCCACCCTCCGGCCGGTACCGTCCCAGGCACCGACGACGGGGAGCCCGTCGTACACATGTTCTATCCACAGGCTGTGGACGACCGGAGGTTCCATGGCTTACCAGCTCAGCGCGGTGGTCGCGGACGTTGAGCTGCTCCGCGAGCAGACCGCCGAGCTGGATCACGCGGTCCTCGGCGGGCTGCGCCAGGACTTCGCGTTGCTGCCGGTCACCCCGCAGTTGGTGATCGAGCTGACCGGGTCGTTGCCGGATTTCGCCACTGACGACCGGAGCGCCGCGCGTCCGTTCGGCCTGGTGTTGTCGACGGCGCTGGTCGAGGTGCTGACCCGCTGGTCACAGTCGGGGCCGGTGGCCTATCTGGAGGCGGAGTTCGGTGGTGGGGTCGGCTACCAGTCGGCAGCGGTGTGGTTGGGCGGGGCGCTGTCCTGGGGCCCGTGCTTCGACGACGAGTTGAGCGTGCCGCGCGAGCAGTGGCCGATCAACGGCGCGCTGAGTCAGCTCGGCGTGGAGCCCGGCACCTGGATCGACAGGTTCGCCGAACTGGGGTTGCACCTGGAGCGGAGCACCGAGGGTTGGCTGGCGCACGGGCGGCGTCGACTCAGCGCCGACTACTGGGACGAGCTGGTCGAACAGTGGGAAAACCAGTAATCCGGCGTTCGGCAGCAACCTGAACGCTCCCGTTCCGTTGGGGACTGGGGGATTCCATGAAATTGCGACAATTTGCGTTTATCGCCGCGCTGTTGACGGCTGCCTCGATCGCGGGCAGCGGCGTACCGCCTACCAGGTCGATTCCGAACGGCCGGCCCGCCGGCAACGTGGAGATCATCGACCTGAACGGCCTCAGCAACATCGAGTTCGGTGCCACCGAGGACGAGCTGACCCGACGCGGCATCCTGCGTACCAGCCTGGACGCCTGCGGGCCGATGCTCGCTGGCCACGACACGGTCAGCCCGGTCTTCGTGGAGGACAAACTCGTGCTGCTCTGGGTCGGTGACCCGATGCGGACACCGGAGGGCATAACGGCGGGCTCGCCCGTCGACGACGTCTGGGACCGCTACCCGGAGGTCAGCCGACTGCGGGCTCCACAGGGGACACACCGCCTCGACGGGTTGCTCGCCCGCAGCGGCGACCGCGCGTACCTGTTCCTGCACGACGGGCGCACGGTCCGAAAAACCATAGCCGGGTACGCGGACTGGGCCCGCCGCCTCTTCAACGAGGGGGCCGGCCCGTGCTGAACCGGGCCGACCTGTCGAGCCGCTTCGCTCCACGATGGATCGCCCCGGCCCAAGGGATCAGTCGTCGTTCGGCGGCCCGCTCAGACCGGTTCGGTGGCCTGCTCCGGTGGGCGCGCCCCCGACGCGGCGGCGAAACCGGCGAGCGCGATCTCCGCGGCCTGTCGCAGGTCCTCCCTGCTGACCCCGGCGGAGGCATGCACCGCCTGCCCCTCGGTGACGATCATGACGAAGCGGGCGAGCGCGACCGGATCGGCCTGCGCGGGTAGGTCACCGTCGGCGACGGCGCGGGCGAGCCGGTCAGCGAGGGCGCCTTCACCGCCCAGGCGGCTGGCGGCGAGGAATTCGGCGATCGGCGCGTTCTCGGTGGAGCAACTGGTGCCCCCCTGGATCGACAGGCAACCGGCCGGTCGGTCGGTCCGGGTCACGGCGATCGCACTCTCGCGCAGCAGGGTGGCGACCACCCCGTACGCGGTCGGTTGGGCGAAGGCGTCCCGCGCGTACCCCATGTCCCTTTCGGCGTAGCGGGCCACGGCCTTGCGGAACAGCTCCTCCTTGCCGCCGTAGGCGGCGTACAGGCTGGGTTTGTTGATCCCCATGGCCGCGGCGAGGTCGTTCACCGAGGCGCCCTCGTATCCCTGACGCCAGAACACCTCAACCGCGCGCTCCAGCGCCTCGTCGGCGTCGAAACCCCGTGGTCGCCCTCGTTGCGGCACAGCCCATCACCCCTCCTCGGCACATCCTACCGGCCAATAAAACCGATCGGTACAGAAATTTGCGGACCCGGTCGACGGTTGCTACGGTCGGATACGTACCGCTCGGTACAGAACCACAGGAGGCCCGGCCGGCCGCACCACCACACCCCGACAGAGGAGATCCATCGTGGGACAGCTCGACGGCAAGACCGCCCTCGTCACCGGGGGCACCACGGGCATCGGCCTGGCCGCCGCCCGCCGATTCGCCGCCGAAGGCGCGTACGTCTTCCTCACCGGCCGCCGCAAGGGCCCGGTGGACGAGGCCGTCGCCAGCATCGGCGCGAACGTCACCGGCATCGCCAGCGATGTCAGCAAGCTCGACGACCTGGACCGGGTGATGCGGGCGATCGAGGAACGGGGGGCTGGGCTGGACGTGGTGTTCGCCAACGCCGGCGGCGGCGAGTTCCGGTCGCTCGACTCGATCACGGTCGAGCACGTCGCCACCACCTTCGACACCAACATCTACGGCACCATCTTCACCGTGCAGAAGGCCCTGCCCCTGCTCAACCAGGGCGCGTCGATCGTGCTCACCGGCTCGACAGCGGCGAGCAACGGCACCCCGGCGTTCAGCGTCTACGCGGCGTCCAAGGCGGCCATCCGCTCCTTCGGCCGCACCTGGGCCGCCGAGCTGATCGGCCGGAAGATCCGGGTCAACACCCTGGTGCCCGGCTCCACCGAGACCCCCGGGCTCGCCGGCCTCGCACCCAGCCCCGCCGAGGCCCCCGGGCTGCTGAAGACCATCACCTCGACCGTGCCCATGCAGCGCATGGCACACCCGGACGAGATCGCCAACGCCGCGCTCTTCCTCGCCTCCGACCAGAGCAGCTTCATGACCGGCGGCGAGTTGTTCGTCGACGGCGGCGAGCAGCAGCTCTGACGCGAAAACGCCCGGTCGATCCTCGCGGATCGACCGGGCGTTTCTGCACTACGGAGCGGTGGCGGAGGGATTTGAACCCTCGGAGGGCGTTAACCCTCACACGCTTTCGAGGCGTGCTCCTTAGGCCGCTCGGACACGCCACCGCCGACGAGGGTACAGGACCGCCGGTTCCGACGCCGAACCGGTATCGCCCGGGCCGGCCTGGCAGGATCTTTGCCATGAGTACGCACATCGGCGCGAAGCCGGGCGAGATCGCCGAGCGGGTCCTGATGCCGGGTGACCCCCTGCGGGCCAAGTGGATCGCGGAGACCTACCTCGAGGGCGCCACCTGCTACTCGACGGTTCGGGGCATGCTGGGTTTCACCGGCCGCTGGAACGGCGTCGAGGTTTCCGTCCAGGGCTCCGGCATGGGCATGCCGTCAGCCTCCATCTACGCCCACGAGCTGATCAACGAGTACGGCGTGAAGACGCTGATCCGCGTCGGCTCCTGTGGTGCCCTCAGCACCGACCTGCAACTGCGGGACGTGGTGGCCGCGATCGGGTCGTCCACCGACTCGAACATGAACCGGATGCGCTTCGACGGGCTGATCGACTACGCCCCGGTGGCCGACTTCGGGCTGCTGCGTACGTCGGTCGAGGTGGCCGAGCGGCGCGGCATCACCATGCACGTGGGGCCGATCCTGGCGGCGGACGCCTTCTACACCGACCGGCCGGACCTGTACGACACCCTCGCCGACTACGGCGTGCTGGCGGTGGAGATGGAGTCGGCGGCGCTCTACACGATCGCCGCCCGGTTCAAGGCCCGCGCGCTGACCGTGTTGACCGTCAGCGACCACATCAAGACCGGTGAGAAGACCACCTCGGAGGAGCGCGAGCAGACCTTCAGCCAGATGGTCGAGATCGCCCTCGACACGATCATCGCCTGACCTGTTCGGGCGGCAATGCCGCGAAGAGCGTGATGACTGTGAGGCATCAAGATGATTCACAGTCATCACGCTCTTTCGCATCAGACCGCCGGGGCGCAGAACGTCAGACGGCGGCCAGCGCCTTCAGACGGCCGCCAGCGCCGCTCAGCGGAAGAACGCGCGCAGGACGGTCGCGGTCTCGGCCTCCAGCACCCCGCCGTAGACCTCGGGGCGGTGGTTGAGCCGACGGTCCCGCAGCACGTCCCAGAGCGATCCGGCCGCACCGGTCTTGGGCTCCCAGGCACCGAACACGACTGTGGAGACCCGGGCCAGCACCAGCGCCCCGGCGCACATGGTGCACGGTTCGAGGGTGACCACCAGGGTGCAGCCGTCCAGCCGCCACCGACCGGTGCGCTCGGCGCCCCGGCGCAGGGCCAGCACCTCGGCGTGGGCGGTGGGGTCACCGGTCAGCTCGCGCTCGTTGCGTCCGGTGGCCAATTCGGTGCCGTCCGGCCCGTAGAGCACCGCCCCCACCGGCACGTCGTCGACGTCGGTGCTGACCGTGTCATCGACGGGTGGACCGGCGACGGCCACCTCCAGGGCACGGCGCATCCACAGCTCGTGCCGCTGTCGTCGGCCAACCTCGCCCAGGTCGGCAAGGCCCTCGTGCGCGCCGGGCCCGGCGCGGCGCACCACGCCGGGGGTCGGCTGGCCCGGTCGGATCGATTCCAGCGACGGATCGGTGGCGTCGGCCGGCTCAGACCTCACGCAGCTCCTCGACCTCGTCGGCGCAGCCGAGCACCTGGCAGATCTCGACGGTGACGTCCGCCGGCATCATCCCCTCGTGGGTGCAGAGGGTCAGCAACTTCTGCGCGGAGATGCCCAGGTTGGCCAGCAGGTCGGCGTCGCCGACCGGATCGGCCTCCGGGTCGACGACGGGCTGCTCGGTCTCCTCGTCGCCGGTGCTCACCGGGCGTGGCTCGTCGTCGCCGTCGAGCCCCGTGACCGAGGTCTTCAGGTCACCGACCAGCAGCGACCCGAGCTGCGACTCCTCCGCGTACGCGGAGTCCGAACCGAAGACCCGCAGGTCCTCGCCCTCGTCGAGGCGCAGGATCACCAGGTACGCGTCGTCGGCCTCGACGAAGAGCAGCGACACGTCGGCCTCCTGGTCGACGTCACGCAGCCGGTCGGCAACCTCGTCGATGTCGGTGGCGCCACGCAGGCTGACCTCGGCGGCGGTCCAGCCACTGTCGTCGCGCACCACGGCCGCAGCGAAGTACGACACGGTCCCCCCAATAGCCTCGACACAGCGTCGACTCGTTACGCGTGCACGTTAGCCGGTCGGGTCGGCGGGCGACCCGTCAACGCCCCGAAGGGCGGGTCATTCTGACAAAGTCGAATCAGCCGACGACTCGACGGCGGGTGGCGATGAGCTGGCGCAGACGCTCGGTGCGCTGCCGCTGCGGTCGGCTGCGCTGGCGGACCGCCCGGGCGCCCGCCAACTCGGCCAGCAACTGCAGTCGACGGCGATTGCGATCGGGATCCTGCCGGGGAGTGGTCCAGGCCATAGTTGCGAGCGTGCCGAGTCTCGGCGGCCACGTCAAGACGGCGTTCGCTACGCAGCCAACCGGGCACACGGTGCAGTCACCGAGCACCGTTTCGAGACCCGTCCGCGCCGGTCACCACAGCGGCCAGTCACCACTGGTGGCCCAGCGGACCGCCACCACGGCGGCGGCGATGCTCCAACCACCCGCCGTGACGATGGCGACCCCGGTGGCCACCCCTCGGTCGCCGAAACGGACCAGCACCAGGGCGGTGGCCCAGGCCAGCAGACCGGCGAACACCGTCCACCACGCGTAGCTGGCCACGTCGGTGCCGAGCAGGCCGAACAGCAGCAGCCAACCGGCCGCCGCGCCGCCTCCGGCGGCGACACCACCGCCGGTGACCGGGTGCGGCTCGCGGTAGGTGGGCCGTGGCGGTGGCCCGGAGGGGAAGAGACCCGACGGGGCACGCGGAACCGGGCGGGCGGCGCCGAAATCCGGGCCAGGTTCGGGTCGGGCAATGGTCACCGTCGCTGCCCTCCCTCACGCGTGCCGCTCGTGCCCACGGTACCGGCTCTGCCAGGATGACCGGATGTCCTCGCCGACGATCAGCCGCCGCGCTCGTCCGGCGTACCCGATCCTGCTGTTGCTCGCCCCGGTGCTGGCCGCCGGCTGCGCGACCACCCGGCCGGGGGTGCCCGACGGCGCGGCGCCGACGCCACCGTCGGTCTGGGCGACCGCCGACCAGCCGGCGTCGCAGCCGCCCACGCCGGCGGCGACCGACCCGGGCTCCCCGGCGCCGTCGTCGGCCAGGCCGTCGGCGGCGGCACCCCGCACCGGGCTGAAGCATGTCTTTCCGGTACGCGCCGACAACGTCGACTACCACCCGACGCACGGGGCGTACCCGGCGACGGACCTCTTCGCCGACTGCGGCGAGCCGTTCGTGGCGGTGACCGACGGGACGGTGCTGGAGGTGAGCCGAGTGGACCGGTACCGCAAGCGTGGGCCGCAGGGCCCGGACAACGGCGGCCTGTCGGTCGCCCTGCTCGGGGACGACGGGGTGCGCTACTACGGCTCGCATCTGAGCGTCGTGACCGGCGGAATCGACGCCGGGGTGCGGGTCCGCGCCGGGCAGCAGCTCGGCAAGGTGGGCCGTACGGGCAACGCGAACAACGTGTGTCATGTGCACTTCGGCATCTCGCCGTCGTGCGCGGGCAAGGACGGCTGGTGGATCCGGCGCGGGGTGATCTGGCCGGCGCGTTACCTGGACTCCTGGCGGCGCGGCGGCAACCGGGAGCCGGCCACCGAGGTCACCGCGTGGCAACGCAAGCGCGGTTGCCCGAAGGCGCCCTGACATGGCTCGCGCGAGAGATCCCATCGCCGACCTGCGCCGGATCGCCTTCCTGTTGGAACGGGCGAACGAGGCCACCTACCGGGTACGCGCGTTCCGGTCGGCGGCGAAGGCGCTGGCCGGCATGCCTGCGGTCGAGCTGACCGAACGGGCCGGCAACGGCACGCTCACCGAACTGGCCGGGGTTGGTGACGTCACGGCCCGTTGCGTGGCGGAGTCCCTCGCCGGTGAGGAACCGGTCTACCTCCGCCGTCTGGTGGCGACCGAGGGCAGCGACCTGGACGCCGAGGCCACGGCGCTCCGCGCCGCCCTGCGCGGCGACTGTCACACCCACTCGGACTGGTCCGACGGCGGCTCGCCCATCGAGGAGATGGCGTTGGCCGCGGTGGAGTTGGGCCACGAGTACCTGGTGCTGACCGACCACTCGCCCCGGCTGACGGTGGCCCGGGGGCTGACCGCGGAGCGGCTGCGCCGGCAGCTCGACCATGTGGCGCAGGTGAACGCGGCGCTGCCCGAGGGTTTCCGGATCCTCACCGGGATCGAGGTGGACATCCTCGCCGACGGTTCCCTGGACCAGGACGACGACCTGTTGGCGCGGCTCGACGTGGTGGTCGGGTCGGTGCACAGCGGCCTGAAGGACGAGCGGTCGAAGATGACCCGGCGCATGCTGAAGGCGGTCGCCAATCCGCACCTGGACATCCTCGGGCACGTCACCGGCCGGATGGTGTCGTCCCGCCCGGCCGGGGTGACCGGTCCGGGCGATCGGGGGCACCGCGCGCGGACCAGGGCGGAGAGCGACTTCGACGCGGACGCCGTCTTCGCCGCCTGCGCCGAACACGACACCGCCGTCGAGATCAACTCCCGGCCGGAGCGGCAGGACCCGCCGAAGCGCCTGATCCGCCGCGCCCTGGAGGCCGGCTGCCGGTTCGCCATCAACACCGACGCGCACGCGCCCGGCCAGCTCGACTGGCAACGGTTCGGCTGTGAACGCGCCGCCCTCTGCGGCGTCCCCGCCGACCGGGTGATCAACACCTGGTCGGCGGAGCAACTGGTGGCCTGGACGCACACCCGCACCTGACCTCCGGCGCTGATCGAAACTGTGGTCTGTCAGCTGCGGGCGGGCTCGGCGGCGGGTGTGGCGGGAGCGCCGACGCCGACGACCGGGCTGCTCCGGCGACGACTGAACATCCCCTGCGAGACCGCGACCCCGAGCAGCACGATCAGCGCGCCGACCGGCTGGTGCCAGTTGAGTCGTTCGTCGAGCGCCAGCGCACCGATCAGCACCGCGAAGATCGGAACCAGGTACGTGACAGTGGACGCGGTGCTCGCGCCGGCCACCCGGATGTTGCGCATGTTGATCACGAACGCGAGCCCGGTGCCGAGCGCGCCGAGGGTCAGCACACTTGCCACCACCCCCGCCGACAGCTCGGTGGGTAGCGGTGGCAGGCCGGCGACGAAGGGAGCGACGATGGCCAGCTGCGCGGCCGCGAGGAGCAGTTGCGCGGTGGAGAGCGACAGCCCTGAGTACGCGCTGTCGGCGACGAACCGCTTCTGGTACGGGATGGCCACCCCGTAGCAGGCCGCCGCACCGAAGCACATGAGCTGCCCGGTGAAGTGCGCCCCGCCGATGCCCTCCCAGACACCGAGCACCACCAGCACCCCGACGAAGCCCAA
The DNA here is from genome assembly GCF_044456785.1 of Micromonospora sp. NPDC050795. Classification (NCBI taxonomy): domain Bacteria; kingdom Bacillati; phylum Actinomycetota; class Actinomycetes; order Micromonosporales; family Micromonosporaceae; genus Micromonospora; species Micromonospora sp. NPDC050795. The sequence continues at coordinate 267,120 of NZ_JBITGE010000003.1, forward strand.
CCCGAGCCCGACCGCGCGGCGCACCGTGAGCCGCTCGGTGCGGAAGACCAGCACCGCCAGCGGCAGCACGATCAACGGCGTGGTGGCGTTCCAGATGCCGGCCAGCATCGACTCGACCCGCTGCTCGCCGTAGCCGAAGAGGGTGAACGGCACGGCCACGCCGAAGGCGGCGACGACGGTCAGGTGCGCCCAGACCCTGGGCTCGTGGGGCAGCCGGTCGCGCAGCATGGCGAGGACCACCAGCAGGGTCAACGCGCCGGCGACGACCCGGTAGAGGGTGAGTTGGACCGGGTGCAGCTCGGCCACCCCGACCTTGATGAAGAGAAAGCTGGAACCCCAGATCGTGGCGAGGGCGACAAAGCCGGGCAGCCAGGCGCGCACCGGCGCTTTGTCAGGAGTGGTATCGGTGGTCACCCCTGACACTCTGCCGTAACCGAACGACAAAGTCGCGCGCCTTTCGGCAGTCATGCCGTGCCTGAACCCGCAGCTCCAACACGACAAACGTCGGCGACACGGGGGTGGGGTGGTCACGTAGGGTCGCAGCGTGGGACGAATTGATGAACTCGCCAACCGCTACGTGGCCGAGTGGGCGCCCTTGAGCCCCACCGGCGCGACCTTCGTCGGCATCGCCGGCCATGACGACCAGCTCGACGACCTCTCGCCCGACGGCTACGGTGCGCGCGCGGACCTCACCCGCCGGACCCTGGCCGAGCTGGAGGTGACCGAACCGGAGAACGAATCGGAACGGACCGCCAAGGAGGCCATGCAGGAGCGGCTCGGCCTGGACCTCGCCAGGTACGACGCCGGTGAGGTGACGAGCGAGGTCAGCGTGATCACCAGCGGGCTGCACGAGATCCGCATGGTGTTCGACCTGATGCCCACCGCGACCAGCGACGAGAAGGCCAACATCGCCGCCCGGCTCAACGGCTTCGGTGCCGCGCTGGAGGGCTACAAGACCACGCTGCGGGAGGCGCTCGCCGCCGGTGAGGTCAGCTCGAAGGTGCAGTTGGTCGAGGTGGCCAAGCAGTGCGACATCTGGGTCGACCCGACCGGTGACAACTTCTTCCACGGGCTGGTCGAGCGGCTCGGGGCGGAGGGCACGCTCGGGGCGGAACTGCGCCGGGGTGCGGCGGCGGCGACCGCGGCGACCGCCGAGTTCGGCCAGTTCCTGCGTACCGAGATGGCCCCGCACGGGCGGGACAAGCAGGCTGCCGGTCGGGAGCGCTACGAGCTCGCCTCGCAGTACTTCCTCGGCGCCAAGGTCGACCTGGACGAGACGTACGCCTGGGGCTTCGCCGAGCTGGCCCGCCTGGAGGCGGAGATGCGGGTCGTGGCGGGGCGCATCGCCGGCTCCGGTGCCACCGTCGACGAGGCTGTCACCAAGTTGGACGCCGACCCGGCCCGGACCATCCAGGGCAAGGAGGCATTCCGGGACTGGATGCAGGCGCTGGCCGACAAGGCGATCACCGAGCTGCACGGCACCCACTTCGACATCCCCGAGCAGGTCCGCCGCATCGAGTGCTGCCTCGCCCCGACCAGCGACGGTGCCATCTACTACACCGGCCCGAGCGAGGACTTCTCCCGCCCGGGTCGGATGTGGTGGGCGGTGCCGCAGGGCATCACCGACTTCTCCACCTGGCGAGAGGTGACAACGGTCTACCACGAGGGCGTGCCGGGTCACCATCTCCAGGTGGCGCAGACCGCCGTCCGGGCCGACCTGCTCAACCGTTGGCAGCGGCTGCTCTGCTGGGTCTCCGGGCACGGTGAGGGCTGGGCGCTCTACTCGGAGCGGCTGATGGACGAGCTGGGCTACCTGGAGGATCCGGGCGACAAGCTGGGCATGCTCGACGGCCAGGCGATGCGCGCGGCCCGGGTCATCGTGGACATCGGCATGCACCTGGAGCTGGAGATCCCGAAGGACAATCCGTTCGGTTTCCACCCGGGCGAGCGGTGGACGCCCGAGCTGGGCTGGGAGTTCATGCGGGCGCACTGCCGGGTTCCGGACGAGAACCTGCGCTTCGAGCTGAACCGCTACCTGGGTTGGCCGGGGCAGGCGCCGTCGTACAAGGTGGGTGAGCGGATCTGGCTCCAGGCCCGCGAGGACGCCAAGGCCCGCAAGGGCGCCGATTTCGACCTGCGGGAGTTCCACCGGCAGGCGTTGGACCTGGGCGCCCTGGGTCTCGACCCGCTGCGCCGGGCGCTGGCCCGGCTCTGACCGGGCGGTGGCCGCGCGCGCCGACGGTACGACGAGTCCGTCGCCGCGCGCGGTCACGCCCCGAGCCGGGACTGCTCGCCCGATCGAACGCTTCACCCCCGAGGGGCTCAGCCGAGGGTGAGTGCCAACGCCGGACGGGCGGTCAGCGTGTCGCTGGTGACGTACGCCAGGTCGATGCTGGGGTCGGTGAACGTGATCGGGATGGGCGAGGTGATCGGAAGGCCGTCCGGTAGCGGCAGATCCGGAGTCAGCGTGATCTTGATGCCGAGCAGTCGGCCGACGAACCGGGTCGCGTAGAAGGCCACGTCTCCCCGCACTGTCAACTGGTTGGTCGCGTACCGCTGGTTGCGCCCGGCGGGGCCGTCGGCCCGCAGCAGGAAGTCGGTGGTCACCGCCTCCCGCATGCTGAACTTCAGCACCTTGAGGTCGCCCTTCGCGGTGTGCAGGTCCGTCACTCCGTCGAACCGCAGCCCGGTCATCCGCACCGACGAGCCGGTGAGCTTAGACGGCGTCTGGGCCACCGTCGGCAGGGCCGGATCGGCGGCGATCCGCGGCAGGAGTCTGCCCGGCTGCACCGTTCCCGGCTTGCCTGGTGCCGTTCCGGGTCTGCCGGGGGCCGGCTTGCCCGAGGGCTGCGACGGACAGTCGGTGGGGCTGGGGCGGGGCGTCGCCGTGCTGGTCGGCGTGGCGGTGGGACGCACCGTGGGCGCGGGGTCCTCGTGGCCCCCGATGCCGAGCAGATCGCCGATCCCGTCCAGGATGTCGGTGATCACGTTGCCGTCCCGCGCCGGGCTCGGGGTGGGCGTCGGCGTGGTCGCGCCGCGGGTGGGCGACGGGGTGACGGCCCGGGGCGGGGTGGGACAGCCGGTCGAGGCAGGTCGGTTCGGCGCGGCCTGTACCGCTCGGGGCTGGCTGGCCAGGCCGACGGCTGCCAGGCCGAGGACGACGAGAGCGATGGCGAAGGCCCGCGGATCAGCGCCGTCCTGGTCATCGCCGCTCTGCTCGGTCTCGGCCGGCGGCGGGGTGGGTGGTGTGGGGTTGATCGGGGTCCAGGCGAAGGCGAGCGCGCTGCCGACGATGCCGAGCAGCAGGCCGACGAAGAAGCCGCCCAGGTTGAGCCCGATCAGCGAGTAGACCGCGGTGACCGCCGCGACGACCGAGTAGAACAGCCGCTGCGCCGGGGTGAACCAGAGCAGCAGCCCGCAGGTCACCAGGATGATCGGGATCAGCAGCGAGAGCAGACCTGTCGCACCGCTGTGGAAGCTGAGACCGTTGAGGGTCATCCGGGTGGAGGCGAACATCTCCAGCCCGGCCAGGGCGATGAGCAGTCCGCCCCAGAACGGCCGGCTGCGTTGCCAGCGGCGGAAGAGCCGCCACGCCTGAGCCGGACCACCGGGCCGGGCGTGGGACGGGTTCGCGGTTGTCACGTACTCCTCCTGCCCGAGCGGGGACGGGACCGAGCGGGTTGGGGCATGGGCCCGGCCCGCGGTGGTGAGCACCGCGGGCCCGGGCTCAGCTCAGAAGCACTCCTTGCCCTTGGCGTCGTCGCCCACGTTGACCTTGAGTCGGAGGCCGACCAGGTTGAACGTGGCCGCCGTGGTGTAGCGGGACACCTGTTGCAGGTTGGTGATGGTGACGTGGTCGGAGTTCTGGCCGAACGAGCCGGCCTGCGCCGTCGGGTTCAGGTCGGTGGCGTCCCGACCGATCCTGATGTTGGTGAAGGTCGCGTTGCCGTTCAGCGAGTCCATCGCGATCAGCAGGTCCTTGGCGCGGGCGGGTTCCTTGCCCTCGCCGGCGTTGATGGTGAGCACCACCGGCAGTCCCGGCAGGTCGGCGCGGACCGACTGGCAGAGGCTGTACAACTCGGCGCTGCTGATCTCGGAGAGCGCGATCGGGTGGACCTGACCGGCTTTGCCGTCCTTGCCCTTCTCGCGGACGATGCCGCCGTACTGCTTGAAGCCGTCGCCCTCCAGGCGGTCGGCACCGATCTTGAATGTCTGCCCGGAGACGGTGATGTCGGACGCGATCGCGCCCGTCGACATTCCGAAGAGGATGGCGCCGGCAGCCGCCGTGGCGGGCACCATCATGGCGGCGAAACGCCACCATCGGGTACGACCCTGACTGTCTGACCGATCCTGCACGGGTTCCTCCTCGGGTCGATGCGCGCGAGTGGCCGGTCTGCGAGAGCGGGCGGCCCGGACTGGGGCCCGCCGCCTGTTACCGGCTGGTAACCATCGGGCTTGATGGTGCACCCGTAGCGGCGCAGGTCACAACCCCCTGATTACCGAGCGGTAACAGTCGGGCGACCAGGCGGAGATGGAGCATCACCGAATGTGAGTGAACTCGCCCTCGCAACCCTCCTCAATAGCCACAAGAAGGGCGAATAGCGGTGGCTGGACAAGCGCACCGTGACCCTACATTGACAAATTACAATCGAATAACAAATGTAAAGTACGCAGGTCGTACGGGTTGCCACATGACCGAGGGGTGGGCCGCGATCGCGGTCCACCCCTCGGTCGTACGTCCAGTCGTACGCGCGTCAGCGCTGCTCCACCTCGCCCGGGGCCGGACGCTGGGTCGGCACAGTCGGGTCCTCCGACTTCCAGTTGGTCGACGCCGGCGGGATCTCGTCGGTCAGTGGCCCGCCCACCGGCTGCGGCCTGGGCTGCTCGACGGTGTCCGTGTCGCGTACCGGCTCCTGGTCCACCCGGGTCGGCGTCGGGTCGTCCACCGCCGGCTCGGCGCGGTGCCGGGCCGTCCCACCCTCGGGGCGGGTCACCAGCCACACACCGAAGACGACAGCGATCAGACCGAGGACAGCAGCGACGATCGGGCCCCAGAAACTGATCAGGCCGATCTTGAAGCGGTTGTCCTTGACCGTCTCGACACTGCGGCTGACGGTGTCGTCGGTGTAGTTGAAGTCCGCGTCCAACAGCACGGTGGGGGTGCCGGTGTTGGGGCGCAGCTCCTTGTGCTGCTGCTCCCGCACGTTCACGTAGGAGCCGGTGACCGGGTCGACCCAGAGCGTGCGGATGTTGCTGTAGACCACCTCGCCGCTGGTCGCGCCGGGCGCGAACTTGCCGACCAGCGTCTGGATGCTGCTCTCCGGGGTGGCCAGCACCTCGTTCTCGATCCGCTGCTCGAAGCGGTACGCCTCGATGCCCTTGACCTTCTCGGTGCCGACGAACTTGGCCGGGACGGCCCGCTTCAGGTCACGGTCGAAGACCTGGTAGTCGCGCTTGGCGGTGCCGAACGGGAACTTGTAGATCTGGCCGGAGTACTTCACGTTGCCGACCGGAGTTCCGTCCGCGCCGGTCTCGTTGAGCCACTGGTCCTTCCACGAGGCGGCCGCACCGGAGATCCGGTAGAGCGCGAGCTCGGTGCTGTACTGGCTGACCACGTCCTGGTTGTCGGTGCGCCGGACCGTCTGGTAGACGTCCCAGATCACCGCGTCGCCCTTGAGGTCCGCCGGCAGCCGATCCTTGGTGTCGTCGGGCTGCGGAATGACCTCCACGTTGGACACCAGGTCGCCCTGCGGAACCTCGATGCTCACCGCGCTACCGGTTGCTGTGATCTTCAGGAACCTGGCGTTCTTCGCCTCGGCGACGGACGTCGTTGGCTCAAGATCGTAGGGGAGCTTGGTCACGGCTGGGGCCACGTAAAACGGCAGCCCGGCCGCGAAGACCAGCAATAAGACGCCAAGCCCGAAGAGCGCGGCGCCCACGCGAAGCTTCACTCATCCTCCTGTAACCTGCCGCCCTACGACCTGTTGTCCGGGGCACCCGATCCTTAACATGGCGGGAGGTTACTCCCCGGTCACCTTCAAAGCGACCCCCTGGATGTCCAGATGTCCACAGCCGCCGCGCCAACAGTTTCGGAGCCTTCGGCAACCGGCCGACTTCCCGCCCTCGACGCGCTGCGAGCAATCGGCGCGGTGGCGGTCGTCGGTCACCACGTCGGGTTCCAGACCGCCGTCACCATGAACACCGCCTGGGGCGGTTGGCTGGCTCGACTGGACGTCGGCGTCGCCATCTTCTTCGTACTGTCCGGGTTTCTGCTGTTCCGTCCGTGGGCGCTCAACGCCGCGACGGGCCGGGCCCGACCCGGCGCCGAGCGCTACCTGTGGCGGCGAGCCCTGCGCATCCTGCCCGCCTACTGGTTGGCGGTCGCGGTCTGCCTGATCGTCCTGCCGCAGAACGGGCAGGCGTCCCTCGGCGACTGGATCCGCCACCTCACCTTCGCCCAGATCTACCAACCCGGGCAGTTGCGCGCCGGGCTCAGCCAGACCTGGAGTCTCGCCACCGAGGTCGTGTTCTACCTGATCCTGCCGTTGATCGCCGTGCTCGCCGTCGGCCGGTCCTGGCGTCCGGTCCGGACCATCGTGATCGTCAGCGGCAGTGCGTTGCTGACCGCCGCGTGGCTCACCATGATGGGGCTCGGCTGGCTCGACACCTCCCTGCACACCATGTGGTTCCCCTCGTACGCCGCCTGGTTCGGCACCGGGATGGCGCTGGCGACGGCGCACGTCGCCCTCCGCACCGGGACCGCGCCCGCGGCCTTCCGGGTCCTGGACGACCTGGCCTCGGCGCCGGTGACCTGCTGGGCCGCCGCCGTCGGCCTGATGGCGATCGCGACGACGCCGGTCGCCGGCCCCCGCGACCTCACCGAGCCGACGGCCGCCGAGTTCGGCGTCAAGCTGGCCCTCTACCTCGTGATCGCGGCGCTGATCCTGATCCCGGTGGCCTTCGGCGGGGCGAGCCGGGCCAAGCAGGTCTTCGGCAGTTCGTCCGCCCGGTGGCTCGGCGCGGTCTCGTACGGACTGTTCCTGTGGCACCCCATGGTCATCGAACTCATCTACCTGGTCGACGACCGACCGCTGTTCACCGGTGGGCTACTCGACACCTTCGCCCTCACCATGGCCTTCGGTCTGGTGTACGCCACCGTCAGCTACTACGGCGTCGAGCGGCCCCTGCAACTGCTCGGATCGCAGGGTCGGCGCCGATCCACGGGGCGTGGGCAGACGCCCGGGACCCCCGCCAGCGACGTCGCCGCACCCGCCACCACGCCGCCGACCATCCCGGCTGGCACTGCGGTGCCCACGGTCGGCGGGTAGCGCCCAGCGCTGGCCCATCGGGGCATTGCCGGCCGGCACACCAGCCCCTAATGTGACGCGGGTCGCTAAATTACTTGAGAGTAGGGTTCGCGTGGAGCGTCGCTTCGGCATGCCCGGACACGTGTTGTTCCTCAACTGGCGAGACACCCGTAACCCCGAGGGCGGCGGTTCCGAGGTGTACGTCGAACGGATCGCCGCCGAGCTGGTGGCGCGCGGATTCCGCGTCACCCTCTTCTGCGCCGCCCACAGCCAGGCTCCGGCGGACGAGGTCAACGAGGCGGGCGTACGGCTGGTACGGCGCGGCGGTCGACACAGCGTCTACCTCTGGGCGGCACTCTGTTACGTCGGGGGCGCGTTGGGCATCGGCCCGCTGGCGGCCCGCCGCGGCGGGCGGCCCGACATCCTGGTCGACGTCTGCAACGGGTTGCCCTTCCTCGCCCCGCTGTGGGCACGACGCCCGGTGGTCAAGCTGATCCACCACGTGCACCGCGAGCAGTGGCCCGTGGTGCTTCCACAGTGGGCTGCCCGGTTCGGCTGGTGGATCGAATCGTCGCTCGCCGTACGCCTTTACCGGCGGTGCCGGTACGTCACCGTCTCCGAGGCGACCCGCCGAGAGTTGGCAGTGCTCGGCGTACCGCCGGAGCAGGTCTCCGTGGTGCACAACGGCACCCCGGCTATGCCCCACACCGACGCCGAACGGGCGACGTTCCCGCTGCTCGTGACGCTCAACCGGCTGGTGCCACACAAGCGGGTGGAGGTGGCGCTGCGGGCCGTCGCGGCCCTCGCCGACGAGCTGCCCCAACTACGTCTGGTCGTCGCCGGTCAGGGCTGGTGGGAGTCGCACCTGCGGGAACTCGCCGCGGAGCTGGACATCACCGAGCGGGTGGACTTCCGGGGCTTCGTCACCGAGGAGGAGAAGGCCGCCCTGCTCGCCTCGGCCTGGGTGGCCCTGACCCCGTCCCTCAAGGAGGGCTGGGGGCTCACGATCGTGGAGGCGGGTTCGGCGGGCACCCCGACGGTGGCGTTCCGGGGAGCGGGCGGAGTCGCCGAAGCGGTCGTCGACGGGCGTACCGGCCTGCTGGCCGACGACATCGACGACTACCTGATGAAGGTGCGCACGCTTCTGCACCAGGACGAGCTGCGGCGGGAGATGGGCGCCCAGGCCCGGGAGCACGCCGCCAGCTTCACCTGGCAGGCTGCGGGTGGGCGCTTCGAGGCGATCCTCAAGGGTGTGGAGTCGCCCCGCCCAGTGCAGCAGCGGGGCGAGCCGTCCTACCTGTCGCCGTAAACCGCAGGGGCGTACGGGTCCTTCTTACCGGCCCGCTTGGCCGCCTCCGAGACGAGCTTGGCCTCCTTGGCGGCCTCCTCGTCGGTGGCGGTCGCGGCGGCCGAGATCCCGCCGAGAGCCAGGATCCCCAGCAACGCCGCCACCAGGCCAGACACGACCAGGGTCAGAGCTCTACGCATGCCAATCCTCCAATGGCGAGACGTGCGAGCGGACGTTACCACGCGGTAGCTCGCCGGTGTAGGGCCGAAACGGCGGCAGCGATGACCACCAGAAGGGCACCGCTGAGGGCCGCCACCACCGCCAGTCGGGCCGGTCCGGACGGGCTCGGCCGCAGCACTGTCTCCGGGTTGCGGTACAGCGTCAGGAACGGTCCGTCATGGATCGTCACCAGGCCGCCGAGCACCTGGGGATCCACCTCGCCGGAGACCTCGTGCTGCACCAGGACCCAGCGCACACCCGTGGTCCAGACCGGCCGCCCCTCGGCCAGCGCCCGGCGGATCTCACCGACGCGCGGGTTCTCGCCGGCCACCGCGACGTCGCCGACCCGGAGTGTGTCGTCGGTCAGGACCGTCCCCGGCAGAAAGCGGGGCGCCGGGTCCAGGACCACCCGGCCAGGGTTCCACGGGTACGCCCGATACGCGCTCAGCGGCAACGCCAGGATCTCCCCCGGCTCCTCCTCGATCTGCTCGGCGACCCGCTGCCACTCGGCCGGATAGCTCACCGGCCGAAGCCGACCGACACCGCCGAACGCGAGGTCCGGCAGGACGGCCACCGGTAGGAACAGCAGCCCGACCAGGACCACTCCGGCCACCTCCCGGTCGATCCGGGCCACCAGCCGCTCGGCGCCCAACGCCGCGCACACCACCAGCAGGAGGGCGTACGGCGCCAGAAACTTCTGCCCGTCTCGCAGCAGCCCCGCGCCCGGCAGGTGCACCACCGCCCAGCGCAGCGCGGCATCCCCGCCGGGGAGCAGCCCGAGGGCGGCGAGCAGAAAGCCGGTCCCGGCGAGCACCGCCAGACGCGCCGCCCCACCCTGGGGTAGCCGGCGCCGCAGCAGGCCCACACCGACACCGGCCAGGATCAGCAGCACGAGGGTCGCCACCGGCACCAGTGCCGCCGCGCGACTGGAGGGGGTGGCCTGTGCGCTCCAGATCCCACCGGTGCCCGCCAGCGCCACCAGCGGGCCGGCCCAGTTCTCCGAACGCGCCGCGAACGCCGCCACCCCCGCCGGGTCCGAGGAACCCCCGGCACCGGTGACCAGGGCCGCGACCACCCAGGGAAGGTTGAGCGCCCCGACCGCGGCCAGAGCCTGCCAGGACCGGTGCGGATGCATCCGCTGCGACACCAGCAGCGACCGGGGCGCGCGCATCCGGTCCGACGCCAGCACCAGCACCGTGCCCAGCGCGATCAGACCGCCAGTCGGCGTGATGGCGGCCGGGGCGGCGGCGAGCACCACCCGGGCGAGCGCGCCGTCGCGCCCGGCCCGCAGGTCCAGCGCCGCCCGCACCAGCCAGGGCAGCGCGGCGTACGCGAGCAGCAGCCCCCACTGCCCGATCAGCAGCCGCTCGGCGAGGTACGGCGACCACGCGTACGCCAATGCGGCGAACAGCCGGACCGCACGCCGTTCGGTCGGCACCAACCGGCCGGCGCCGACCGCCGCGAGGAAGACCGCCCCGGCGAGCGCGAGGCGCTGCACCACCCAGCCCGGCACGAGCTGGGTGATCAGCGAGACCAGTGCGTCCATCGGCACCGCCCGGGGCAGACTCTGCGCCGGGGCGACGAGATCCCAGGTCAACGGCTGCCGGGGTACGAACACCATGTCGTACAGCAACGCGTAGCCGGGCGCCGCCAGCGGGGCCAGCACCACGACAGTGACCGCCGCCGCGACCGCGTACAGCGACAGCGTGTCCCGCGCCCGCCGAACCGGTGCGGCCTCGACACCGTCGGTCGGCTCAACCATTCACGATGCCGGCACCGCCCGGCCGACGGTGATCAGCTCGGTGCACACCCCGACCCCTGGCGTTCGGACGGTGACCTCGACAGCGTCCCCCGCACCCTCCAACAGGAAGAACAGGTCGTTCAGCCCACGTCGCAGGGTGATCTCGCGGGTGGCGTCCCCGAGCCGGAACAGCGCTGTGGAATCACCCGAGCTGAGGTAGCCGAAGTGCACCACGTACGGCCACTCCACCAGGTACCCGTCCAACGGGATCCGAGTGGGTCGGCCGCCCTCGGCCAGGTGCCCGCAACCGTCCACCGGGCCGGGCACAATCTTCCGACCCTGGACCACCACCGGACGGATCCGGCCGAGATCATCGAATGTCGACGGCCGCGCGGCCTCCGTCACGAAGGTGGGTCGACGCTCGGCCGGGCGGAAGAAGTGCGACTGGAGATTGTCCGGCCAGAAGTAGCCGGCGATCACCCGGTCCGGGACGGCGGTGTCGAAGAAGACCGTGCCCGGCGGCGCTGCGGCGAGCTCGGTCTGGGTCGTCGCGAGATAGTCCCGCCCGTACTTCGTACTCCAGTTGTCCCCGAAACGGGCAGTGCTCCACAGGGTGCCCACGCCGATGGTCGCCAGGACGACGATCATCGAGACCAGGCCGACGGCGAACGCGCCCGGTTCCCGCAGGACCGTCGGCACCGGCCACGCCGACACCTCGTCCTCGTCGGTGTCCTTGATCCCCAGTAGGGCCGCGCCCACACAGATCGCCGCGACAAGCACCACGTCGGCGACGTACCGGGCGACGACGCCGACCAGTGGGCCGAGCGGCCCGCCGAGCCGGGTGATGGCGAAGAGCGCGGCGACCAGGGCCAGGTAGGAGGTGAGCAGCAGCCATGCCCGGCCGGCCGACGGGCGTCGCCGGACGGTCACCACGACGAGCGTCGCCAGCACCGCCCAGGACAACCACTTCGCGATGTCGTACGGGTCGACCAGCGGGGGACCGTCACCGGCGTAGCTCCAGCGCCAGGGGCCTCCGAGCAGACCCGGCACCACGGTCTCGCCGACCAGGTCACCGAGGAAGGCCAAGACCTGACCGATGGACGAGGGTTCGTCCAGCTCGCGGGCGGCGGGTCGGGTCACGTAGAACGCCAGGTACGCCCCCGACAGCGCGCTGAGCATCAGCCAGGCCGGCCATTGCCGGCGGATCGCCGTCAGGAGGCTGCGCCACACACCACCGGACGTGAAGAGGAAGACGGTCAGCAGGAACAGCAGCGGCACGATCAGCAGGGACTTGGTGTCGAAGAGCAGGCCGAACACCAGCCAGAGCGCGACCGCCACGAGGTGACGCAGACGACCGGTCCGCACGTACCGGACCTGGGCTGCCACCGCCATGACCAGGGCCAACTGCATCGGCAGCACGAGCAGCCCGACCAACCACAGCGAGGAGACCTCAAGCGTGAGTGGGCTGAACACGAACAGGCACAACGGAATGAGCAGGCCCCAACCGGGGCGGAGCAGATCGCGCAGCAGCCGGTAGAGAGCCATCCCGGTCGCCGCCTGGCCAACCGCCAGCAGCAACACCCACGGCCAGGTGGCGAAGCCCGCCGCCCGCACCATCGCCCACGCCACCAACAGGCCGCCGGGCATGAGGTGGTTGTTGAACGTACGCAGGAGGTAGTCCGCGTCCAGCCCGGTGTCGAGGACCTGGGCGGCGATGACGAACTCGTCCTGCGAGAACCAGCCACGGGTGGCGAGGCCGGCCCGCCAGGCGACGGACACCGCGATGAGGGCGATCGCCACGGCGCGGACGGGGTCGGCGCGGAGCCATCGGCCGATCGGCCCGGGCCCGTCGCCGTCGGACGCGACGCGTTCCGGATGCGTCTCGGCCTCAGCTTCTGGCATTGACATGGTCGGCAGCCTGCCACACGCTTACACGCCGTGGGGACGGCCGTTCTCCCGATAACGCCACCGCAGCGCCCCTGGTCGCCCGTCCGTGCCCGGTCCGGATAACGTCGCGCGACAGTCGTCGGCTGCAGGTGCGCGTCCGGCCGGTGAAGACAGGAGCCGAAATGCGTGCAGAGGTGGCCAGTGGCGCCGCTCCGGGGTCCAGCCGGAGCCGGCACACGGCCCGACGGTTCCGGCACCTGGTCATCTGCATCGCTCTCACCGCCCTCGCCTTCCAGCAGGCCCCGGGCCAGGTCGTCCCGGACACCAAGGTCGACCTGTTCGTCAACCCGGCCGGGTGGCTGCTCCGCTCACTGCACCTGTGGGACCCCACCGGCACGTTCGGTCAACTACAGAACCAGGCGTACGGCTATCTCTGGCCGATGGGCCCGTTCTTCCTGCTCGGGTCGGAGTCCGGCCTCGCGCCGTGGGTGGTGCAGCGGCTGTGGTGGGCACTGCTCTTCTGCGTCGCCTACCTGGGGGCCGTGCGCCTGGCGGGCCGCCTCAACATCGGAACGCCCGCCGGGCGCATGATCGCCGGCGTCGCCTTCGCGCTGTCACCGCGCATCCTCACCCAGCTCGGCTGGTCCTCGGTTGAAGCCTGGCCCAGCGCCGTCGCCCCCTGGGTGCTCATTCCGCTGGTCGGTCTCGCCGCCGGCACGCGACTGCGACGCGCCGTCGCCGCGTCGGCCGTCGCCGTCGCCTGCGCCGGTGGGGTCAACGCCACCGCCGTCTTCGCCGTGGTGCCACTGGCCCTGCTCTGGCTCGCCACCGTCCAGCCCGTACGCCGCCGGGTCACCGCCATCGCCGCCTGGTGCGGCGCGGTGGCCCTGGCCACGGCGTGGTGGTTGGTTCCGCTGCTGGTCCTCGGGCGGTACAGCCCACCCTTCCTGGACTACATCGAGACCGCCCGAAACACCACGAGCGTCACCGACGGGGTGACCACCCTGCGCGGCGCCTCCTACTGGGTCGCCTACCTGGCCTCCCCGTTCGGGCCGACCATCCCGTCCGGTGCGCGACTGGCCAACGAGGCGGTGCTGGTCGCCGCCACACTGGCGGTCGCCGCCCTCGGTGTGCTCGGGCTGTCCCGACGGGGGATGCCGCACCGCCGGTTCCTCATCACCGGTCTGGTGCTCGGCGTCGCGCTCGTCGGTCTCGGGCACGTCGGTGACCTGCCGAACATCCTCGCCGGGCCACAGCGGGAGTTCCTCGACGGCGTCGGCGCACCCTTGCGCAACGTGCACAAGTTCGACGTCCTGCTCCGCCTGCCCCTGTGCCTGGGCATGGCGCACCTGATCGGGCTGGCCGTCCGGGCGGCGCGCACCGCGCCCGCGCGGCACCGCCCACGAACAGTCGCACGCGCCTGGCTGACCGCCGGCACCGCCATCGTCGCCGTCACGGCGGTCGCCACGCCCGCCCTCGCGGGCGGTCTCGCCACCCCCGGCAGCGTCAAGGAGGTGCCCGGCTACTGGCACGACGCCACCGACTGGCTCGACGCGAACATGGGGCGCGGGCGGGTGCTCGTCGTACCCGGGGCGCGTTTCCCGTCGTACGACTGGGGCAACACCACCGACGAGATCACCCAGCCGCTGCTCGACAGCCGGTGGGCGGTACGCAACGCCATCCCCTTCACCCCACCGACCACGATCCGGCTGCTGGACGTGATCGAGTCGACGCTCGCCACTGGTGCCGGGTCGAGCGGCCTGGCGGACCTGCTGGCCCGGTCCGGAATCAGTCACGTCCTGTTCCGCGCCGACCTCGACCACGGCCGCTCCGACACGGCCCGCCCAGCGGTGGTCCGGCAGGCGCTGGAGCGCTCACCCGGGTTGACCCGCGTCACGTCCTTCGGCCCCCTGCGCGGCGGGCCCTCGTCCCCCGACGAGTTCCGCGACCATGGCCTCGACGTGCCCGTCCGGGCGCTGGAGGTCTACCGGGTCGACCGGCCCGTCGAGCCGGTGGTCGCCTATGACAGAGCCGACGTGACCACGGTGGTCGGTGGCCCCGAATCACTGCTCGACCTCGCCGCGGCCGGGCAGCTCGGCTCGGCACCCACCGTCCTGGCCGGCGACGCGTCGAGCGCCGACGTCGTCGGACCGGTGGCGATGACCGACGGTCTGCGCAGGCGGGACGTGTCGTTCGGCGGACTGCGTGACAACACCTCCCAGACGTTGACCGCCGACGACACCTTCGACGTCACCGCACCCGCCCACGACTACCTGCCCGAGTGGGGTGCCGAACACTCCACCGTCGCCCGGTTCGAGGGCATCAACGCGATCCGCACCTCCACCGCCCGCTCGCAGGTGGACTCGCCCGGCGGTGCCCGCCCCGAGCACCAGCCGTACGCGGCGATGGACGGCAACCCGGCGACCTCCTGGCAGTCCGCGCCGTACTCGCCCAGCGACCAACAGTGGATCGAGGTGGGCCTCGCCAACCCGACGACTGTCACCCGCGTCGAGGTGTGGTTCGACCTGAAGGCCGACGCCCTGCCCACGACGGTGACCGTCAGCGCCGGGTACGAGAGCAGCACCATCGAACAGTTCACCGACCACATGGTGTTCGAACTGCCCGGCGTCCACGCCACCCGCGAGGTCCGGGTCTCGGTCGACAGCGCGTACGACCTGCGCCCGTTCGGAAACGGCTCGGTCGGCATTGCAGAGATCAAGATTCCGGGCATCAAGACCAGCCGCACCCTGGTCCTACCCGCCGCACCGGCGACCGACCGGCCGGCGACCGTCGTCGTGTCCGCGGCACCCACGACACCGGCCTGCTTCTCGGTCGACGGGTACCCGCGCTGCTCCACCGACGCCATCCGTGGTTCGGAGGACGGGTCCACCATCGACCGGACCCTGACCCTGCCGGCCGGCGGCGCGTACGACGCCAAGCTGTGGGCACGGCCGACGGCCGGCCCCGACCTGGACAACGCCCTCGACAAGCTGGTGACCGATGCGCAGCCGCTGCGCCTCTCGGCGCAGATCAGCGCCTCCTCGACGGCCGTGCCCGACCCGAGCGGCCGGGCCGGGGCGGCGCTCGACGGGAACCCAGCCACCAGCTGGTCACCGGCGATCGACGACGAGGCACCGATCCTGCGACTCAAGTGGCTCAAGCCGCAGACCATCAACGGGCTCCGCTTCTCGACCGACGACAGGACGGCCGCCACCCGTCTCGGCAGCGTGCGCGTGGTCGGCGACGACGGCTTCCGCAGCAGCCTGATCGGCGACGACGGGCTGCTCCGCCTGGACCCGCCGATGCGGACCGACGAGATCACCATCCAGTTCCTCGACAAGCCGTCCGCCACCAGCACCGACCCGTACAAGCTGCGGCTGCCGGAGCGGCTGCCCATCGCGGTCGGTGAGGTGACGGTGCTACCCGGAGCGCCCACCGTCGGCCCGCGCCTCGACGCACCCCTCTCGCTGGCCTGCGGATCGGGGCCGACGCTCCAGGTCGGCGCGGCGCGGGTGACCACCACGCTGCGAGGCACGCTCCGCGACCTGCTGGAAATGCGCGAGATGCCGGTGACGCCGTGCGGCCGGAACACGCCCCGGCAGCTTGACCTGGGCCGCGGGGAGCACCGCATCGTCGCCACCCCGAGCGAGCTGGCCTCGCCCACCACTGTCGCCCTGGTACCGAAGACGACCACACTGGCCTCGGCCACCGCCAGCGCCATCGAGATCGAGTCCTGGGCGGCCACCGAACGACGGGTACGGGTGGCCAGTCACCCCGTCGACCGGGTGCTCGCGGTACGGGAGAACACCAACACCGGCTGGCAGGCCACCCTCGGCGGGCGAACGCTGAAGCCTCTGGTGGTGGACGGGTGGCAGCAGGGCTGGATCCTTCCCGCCGGCGCTTCCGGAGAGGTGCTGCTGCGTTTCGCCCCGGACACGCCGTACCGGGCGGGGCTTCTCCTCGGCGGCACCCTGCTCGCGGTGGTGGTCCTGCTCGCGGTGGTGCCCGCCCGACAGCCCACCGGGCGAACCTCGGCGACCGTCCGACCACGCGGCCGACGTCGAGTCACCCGCTCGCTGCCGCTGCTGGCCGTCGGAGCCGCCGCGCTGGTGCTGTGGAGCGGCCTCATCGGCGGTCTGCTGGTCGCGGCGGGATTCATGCTGGCGGTACCCGGCCCACGCCGCCTGCCCTGGCCGGCCTATCCACGTCGAGCCAGGACGATCAGCCGGGCCGTCGAGACCTGGCTCCCCGGCGCGCTCGTGCTGCTCGCCGGGTTGCTCTACCTCGACTCGACGCGGCGGAACACCGACGCGCTCGTGCAACTCACTGTCGTCGCCGCACTGGGTGCCCTCTGGCTCTCCACCGCCGCCCGACGACGCCCGGTACGCCGGCCCGCCCCAACCGCCAGGACCGCAGCCGTCGCGGCGGCTGCGCCGACCGAGGAGGGACCGGAGCCGGACGCCAGGGAGCCGGACGGAACCAAGCCAGCCGACGGGCAGCTCCCGACCTTCTCCGAGATCACGTGATCCCCCGGCGACCCGTCCGTCGGGAAAAGACGGCCCAGACGGAGCTGACCCGCGGCTGGAGCACGGGCCTCGGCGCTGCCGGGGTCAGCGTCACCCTGGCCGGGGTGCTGGTCAACGGCCTGGCCTACCTGGTGCCGGTCCTGGCCGCCCGGCGGCTCGACCCGGCCGACCTCAGCGTGCTCGCCGCCGCCCTCGGACTGGTGGCCATCGTCGGTGTGCCCGGGCTCGGCCTGCAACTCGCCGTCGCCGTGCACCGCGCCCGGCACGGCGCATCCGACACTCGGCGGCTCACCGCGGTCACCGCCGCCGTGTGCGCGGGAACCCTCGTCGCGGCGACACCACTGCTGGTCATCGCCCTGGATCTCCCGGTCGAGATGCCCGCGCTGCTGGCGGTCACCACCGCGGCGATCGTACTCTCCTCCCGGTCCCTCGGAGAGTTGCAGGGAAGTCAACGCTTCCTACGACTCGCCGTCGGGATGGCGGTGCTCGCCGCCGGCCGCTACGGCGGCGTGATCGCCGGGTTGCTGCTCGGCACGGGACCGACCGGCGCGCTCGCTGTCGGCGCGTTGACCGCCGCCCTCACCCCTGCGGTGCTGGCCCGACTCGCCCGCGAGCCGCAACGGTCGTCCACCGCCCCACGGCTGACCGTCGCTCAGGTCGTTGCCGGCTGCGGTGCGACACTGGCGATGCTCGTCGTCTCCTACGCCGACCTGCTGCTGTCCCGGCAACTGCTGTCCCCGTCGGATTCCGGGGCGTACTCGGTCGGCACCGTCCTGAGCAAGGGCGCGCTCTGGGCACCCCAGGTAGCCGCCGTCCTCGCCCTACCGAGGCTGGCTCGCGGTGACCGGCGCAGCCGAACGGTCGCGCTCGCGGTGACAGGCGGGTGCGGCATGGTGCTCGTTCTCGCCTCGACGCTGGCCGGGGGGCTCGCCTTCCGCCTCGCCGGTGGGCCCGACTACGACCACCTGGGCCGGTACGCGCCCCTCTTCGCGGCGGTGGGTGCGCTCTACGCGGTGACGTTCGTGCTGCTCAACGACCGCCTCGCGGCCGGCGCGCGCTGGGCGGCGGCACCGCTGTGGCTGGGCGTGGCGGGCCTGGTGGCCGTCACCGCGAGCCTCCGGCCCCACACCGTCCCCGGTCTCCTCCTCGCGGCCCTGGGCACGGCCATCGTCACCACCGCGCTGATGGCGGTGACGGCCCGTCGGCCCGCCCCGGTTCCGGCGGCCGACCCGACTAGCCCTCCGCCAGCCAGTCCGTCAGCAGTCGGTGGTCGATCGAGTCCACCCGACCGAGCGGGCGACCCGAGGCCACCCGGTCCCGCAGCTCCGCCCGGGTGAACCAGCGCGCCTCCAGCAACTCCTCGCCGTCGACGCGTACCTCGTCGGAGGTGGCGGTGGCCCGGAAGCCCACCATCAGACCGGCGGGGAACGGCCACGCCTGTGACCCCTGGTAGGTCACGTCGGTGACGGTCACGCCCGCCTCCTCGCCCATCTCCCGACGGACCGCGTCCTCCAGGCTCTCGCCGACCTCGACGAAGCCGGCCAGCGTCGAGTACGCGTCCTCGGCCGCGCCCGCGTGCCGGGCCAGCAGACAGCGCCCGGACCGACCGGGTGCCTCGACCAACACGATGATGGCCGGCTCGATCCGGGGGAACAGCAGACGTCCACACTCCGAGCCGGTGCAGGTCCGCAGGTGCCCGCCACCGCCGGCGAC
Organism: Micromonospora sp. NPDC050795; assembly: GCF_044456785.1. Classification (NCBI taxonomy): domain Bacteria; kingdom Bacillati; phylum Actinomycetota; class Actinomycetes; order Micromonosporales; family Micromonosporaceae; genus Micromonospora; species Micromonospora sp. NPDC050795. The sequence goes on from NZ_JBITGE010000003.1 coordinate 285,801, forward strand.
GGCCGGCGCGCCGCACGTCCCGCAGAATCGCTGCTGCCGGTGCCAGTGCAACAAACCCCTGGCGTACGCCAGGACGGCCGCGTCGCCGGGTTCGAGCCGCCCGACCAGTGCCCGCACGTCGACGGACCGCACCGCACCGGCCATCTCGACGGCGGACTGCTCGGGTAGCGCCGAGAGGTCCGCTGCGAAAACGGCGGCCTCCCCGTCGAGCCCCAGGAAGACGGTCTCGCCGGCGGCGGACCGGACCAGTGCCGCGCGCTCCGCGCTGAGCCGGACCGGCCCGTGCCCGTCGACGAGACAACGGTCCCGCCAGATCGGCAACAACACGGCGGTCGACCCGGTGAGCAGCGCGCCCAACCGCGTCGGATCGGTGCGCAACGGTCCCGCCCGGTCCAGCGACCCGCCCCCGTACGCCAACACCCGCTCCGCAGTGCCCACCCGGTCACCGTGCCACGTCGATGATGAGCCGTCGGCACCGCCCCCGGGCCGATGCGACACGCCGAACGACACGCGGTAGCAGCGCCTGGCGGGCGCAGCCGACGAGGACGGCCAAGCATTCGTTACCGTAGGTGCCTCCGGGAGGGAGGACCTCCCGCGGCACCCTGGCGATCGAGGTTGCAGTGACGCTGTACGGCGAAAACAGTCCACCCGCCGACGACCGGCCCACCGTGCAGGTCACCGCGGTCACCTGGCCGGACGGACCTGAACCGGTCACCACAGCCGCCCCCGGCGAGCCGGACGGCGGCCCGCGCCGGCCGCGTCGGGTGCGCATGCTGCTCGCCACAGGCATCACCGGCGGCGTCCTCGCCGCCGTGGCGGGTGCCGGCGCCTGGGCGTACGCCGGTGACGTTCCCCGTGGCACCAGCGTGCTCGGCACCGAACTGGGCGGCCGGAGCCGCGCGGACGCCGACCGGGAGTTGCGGGCGGAGCTGGACCGGCGGGCGGCAACGCTGGCCACGCCACTGAAGGTCACCGTCGACGGGCGCACCGCCGAGATCAACCCCGCAGACGTGGGGCTGACCGTCGACGTGCCGGCGACCGTCGCGGCAGCCGCCGAGGCCGACGCGCACCCGGTCAGCCGGTTGGTCGGCTCCCGCACCGTCGAGCCCGTGGTGACCGTCGACGAGGGCCGGTTGGACGACGCGCTCCGTAAGGTGCTCGGCGACCAGGCCCAGGGCATGACGATGCCGGCGATCACCTATCAGGGCACCACGCCGAAGGTCGTACAGCCCAAGCCCGGGCTGGCTCTGAACCCGGAGCGTTCCGCCGAGGTGGTCCGCACCGGCTGGTTGGCCGGCGCTCCGGTCACCGTTCCCCTGGTGGAGACCCATCCGGCGACCACCGCCGAGGAGTTGGACCGGATGGTCAGCGAGCTGGCGAAGCCGGCGGTCGCCGCACCGGTCACCCTGCGGACGAACAAGGGCCAGGTGACGATCCCGCCCGCCGCCATCGCGAAGAGCCTCCGGTTCGGTGCCGACAAGACCGGCAAGCTCACCCCCTCGGTGGACGTCAAGCGGCTGCGGGCGGCGCTCGGCGACAAGCTGACCGCCATCGAGGTGCCACCGAAGGACGCCACGATGACGATCTCCGGTGGCCGGCCGACCGCCAAGGAGGGGAAAGCCGGGCAGCAGCTGGACACGGCAGCCCTCGGTCGAGACCTGCTGGCCGTGCTGCCGAAGGCGGACGGCCGCGAGGTGACCGGCGAGTTGAAGCCGACGCCGCCGCAACTGACCGGGGAGAAGCTCGCCGGGCTGGGCATCAAGGAGCGGGTGTCGACCTTCACCACCCGGTTCACCGGCGGCATGGCCTCGTCGCGCAGCCAGAACATCGCGACCATCGCGAGGAAGGTGGACGACACTGTCGTACTGCCGGGGAAGACGTTCTCGCTCAACGGGCACACCGGCGAGCGCGGCTACGCCCAGGGCTACCGGGACGCACCCGTCATCCTCGACGGCAAGCTGGTGCCGGGCGTCGGCGGCGGCACCTCGCAGTTCACCACCACGCTGTTCAACGCGACCTACTACGCCGGCCTGGAGGACGTCGAGCACAAGCCGCACTCGTACTGGTTCGACAGGTACCCGGCGGTCATCGAGTCGACGATCTTTTGGCCGAATCTGGACTTCAAGTTCCGCAACAACACCGAGTACGGCGTGCTCATCGACACGTCGTACACGTCGAGCACGATCACCGTCTCGATCTGGAGCACGAAGATCTACGACAGCGTGAAGACCGAGTACGGGCCGCGACGCAACATCACCACGCCGAAGCAGATCCACCTGACTCCCGGCCCCTCGTGCATCGAGACCAACGGCATCAACGGCTTCACCCAGGACGCCTTCCGGGTCATCAAGAAGGCCGGCACGGTGGTCAAGCGGGAGAAGTTCACCTGGCGCTACGACGCGGAGCCCCGCTACGTCTGCGGGCCGAAGACGTCCTGAGCCCTGGCTGTCCGCCGCACGACTCGAACGCTCAGGGCCGCCGTGACCACGACCAGCACCGTCGCGGCGCTCCACAGCGGATAGGCCACTGACCGGGTGTCCAGCCAGGTCTCGTGGAACGCACCGCCATCCGCGGTCGCCCGGCGGTGCCGCCAGCTGAGCAGGTGGAGGACGACGGTGCCGAGAACGGCCACGAACCACGTCCACATTGTCAGGGCTGGCGGCCACCGCACCGCGTCTCCCAGCCACTGCGCAGTGCGCCGCACGTAGTGCTGCCAGATGACGACGACGGCGACCGCGACGAGTGAGGCGAGCATCCACAGCCGATCCGCCGCGACTGTCACGAAGCCGGTTGGGAACGGTTGACTTACGATCATGTACGCGTACCAGACAGGCGCCACATCGACGTTGCCGTGGGTTATCACCTCAATGCGGTTCTCGTAGTGCCCCATCATGAGGATGGTGCGAACGATGTCGACGACCGCCCACACGGTCAGCGCGACCGCTGCCAACCGGGCCGTGCCCTGCAGCCCGCGCTGCCGCTGGATCGACGTGTGCGACGCATTCCCAGCGTGTGGTTCCTGGGGAGGCAGCCTCATGAGCACCCCCGCGTCTCAGAAGTCACCGCACGAGTATCGACCACCGACGGTACCGGCGCGACCCCGTACGGGCAGCCCAGCCTCGTCCGCACGGCCCGACTCTGTGCCGCTCAGCAGCGCCGCCCTGTTCCGGACGGTGCGGCCCGGTGAGTCGACCACCGCGCGGCGGCCGGCGAACTCAGTCACCGGTCACGGGCTGAGCCAGGAAACGCAGAACGGGCCACCCGCATGGGTGACCCGTTCTGGAAGATTGTCCGGCGGCGTCCTACTCTCCCACACCCTCACGAGTGCAGTACCATCGGCGCTGGAGGGCTTAGCTTCCGGGTTCGGAATGTAACCGGGCGTTTCCCCTCCGCCATGACCACCGTAACTCTATGAACATATCAAACAACCCCGGCACACAATCACGGGTGTTCGCTTGTTCAGAGTTGCACAGTGGACGCGTAGCAGCTTAGTAGT
>NZ_JBITGE010000004.1:0-227094 GCF_044456785.1 Micromonospora sp. NPDC050795
CGCAAAGAGCCGAAGGCAAACGCCACAACGCCGCACTCATCTGCCTCGCCCGACGCCGCTGCGACGTCCTCTACGCCATGCTCCGCGACAAGATCCCCTACCAACCACGCCCAGCCACGCCGATCTCCGCTTGACGAAACCCATAGGGACACCCCCCGGGTCCCCACCCCCGCGCGAGGCTCCCACCCCCCAGGCGCGTCGATCTTGCAGTTTCGGTTGTCGACATGGGTGGGATGCCCCTTGTGTCGGGACAGGAAGTGCAAGATCGCGGAGCAGGGCCAGCTCGGCCCCGGGAACGCTGATGCCCGGTCGGGTTTGGGACCGACCGGGCATCAGATGATCGACTAGGCGGTGCCTCGGCGGCGGCGGAAGAACAGGCCGGCCGCGAGTGCGGCGAGCAGCAGCAGGCCGCCGAGAGCCCAGATCCACCAGCGGCTGCCGGAGTCGGACTGCTCCGAGGCAGCCGGCACCGGGGAGGCCGTCGGGCTGCCGGGTGCCGCCGACGGCGAGCCGGCGGAGGGTATGCCGACGGCCGACGCGCCAGCCGAGGGCGAGCTCGCCGGGTTGGTGCCGGCGGTGGCCGACGGAGAGGCAGTGGGGTCGGCTGCGGTGCCGGTGGTGAGGGTGAACCGCACCTCGCCCTTCACCGGGTGCCCATCGGACGACGCGAGCTGGTAGCCGACGATGTAGAGCCCGGCTGCGGCCGGCTTGAACGGCACCCGCACCCGACTGCCGTCGAAGGCGGGAGTCCCGCCAGCGACCACATTGTCCGGTCCGGTTATTGTGATCTTCGTCGTAGTCGGCGACGGCTTGGCGAGGAACCGCAGCTCGACCCGGGCGGGTGCCGACGCCACGCGGGCGCCGTCGCGCGGGTTGCTGCCGGTCAGCTGGTTGTGGGCGGCGGCCGGAGTCGCCGGCACCAGAAACGACACACCGAACGCCACGCCGAGCACCACTGGCACGACCCGCACCGTACGTGTAACCCTGCCCCCCATGAACCCCTCCGTAAGGGTACGATCCGCCCGCTGATCAAACGGCTCCTCATTAGTCGAGCAGAGATCGCAGATAGTTCCAAATACTGTTCCGAAAGCTGCAACTCATCGACGTTCTGCGGAGTCTGTAGGAGTGGACGCGACCATCCGGTCGATGCCACACCGGCAGGTCGGTCCAGACGTTACGACGAAGCCATCCATCGAACGGGGCGAGGAGGCGGGATGGTCCGACACGTGAGGCGGTTGGCCGCCGTGTTGGCGGGCACGCTGGCGGTGGCACTGCTGTCGCTTGGCACCGCCGGCTCGGCCTCGGCGGCGCCGAAGCCGGCACCCGCCGGAGTGGACATCACCGGCACGGGGCTGCCCGCACCGCTGCGGTTGCGCGCGGAGAAGGAGCCCGCTCTCGTGGGCGCGGTCATCGACCAGGTCAACTTCCTCGCGCGCACCGGCATGCCGACCGGTCCGAAGGCAGCCAACCTCGGTCCGAAGTACACCGTCGTGGTGCTCGCCGGCGAGACGCCGAAGCAGACCTACGACCTCTACCCCAAGGCGATCGGCGGCCCTCGCGTCTTCCGCCCGGCGAAGCAGCCGGACGGCCGGAAGACCAGCGCCGGCTGGTTCCTGGGTCGGCTCAGCATGTCCGAGACCCTGCGCACCGCCGGTGTGCCGTTGGAGCGGCAGTTCGACACGGTCAGTGGCGGCGCGGGCGGCGGCGAACGCGTCCTCCCGGAGGACACGCTCGACCCGGCGAAGGATCTCGACGAGGCGCTCGGCGACCTGCAACGCCTGCTGCTGCTCAACGTCGGCGTGATGCTGACCATCACCGTCGGCCTCGCCGGGATCGCCCTGCTGATCCGCAGACGCACACGCTGAACTGGCGCAAGCGCTGAGCAGGCCTACGCGCTGAGGTCACGCTCTCGCTGGCCCGCAACACGCGACGGTCCGACGCACTCGCTGGTCAGCGGGTGCGTCGGCCGACCGGGCACCGGAACGCGGTGTTCAGCACCAGCGGCGCGGTGGGCGCTCCCGGCGGGTGGCTCGTGGACGCGGCCGGACCGCGCCGTGCCGGTGTGCCCCGGCCCAGCCGGAAAGTTCACTGAGGCAACCAGCGGGCACGTCCGAATCGGGCTCGGCAGAGCGCTGGCGCGGCAGCACGGGCTCGTCGTCGACGCGCCCCGGCAGCGGCTCCACCGGGTGCGACGGCGCACCGCCGACCGGCCGGCGGGGTTTGCCGGCCGCCTGCGGGTCGTGGTGCCCCGGCCGGCAGGGCTCGCCCTGGGCGCAGCCGTGCTCGGCCTCCCCGTGCGCCATCCCCGGTCTCCTCACGCTCGCCTCACCCTCGAATGCTCCCCGAGGTGCCCTGTCACCGTACTGGCCGGGACCGACGGGCCGCGCGCAGCGTACCCGGGGTCAGGACCGGCCGGTTCCCGAAGACGCCGCTGAGCGCGGGAGGCGGTTACGCAGTTCACAGCTTCTTTTCGTGTCGTTCACCGTGGGCTTCGGTGGCGCGGCGGACCGGCGGTCAGCGGGCGCGGTGAGCCTCCAGGTCGGCGCGGGCGAAGAGCGCCCGCAGTGCCAGTGCGGCCAGGGTTTCCACATCGGTCATGATGATCATTATTGGGCTGACGAGGCGCGGCCCGCGTACCCCTTTCGGCGCATGTCGCAGGCGGCGGTCTCCTCCCCCGGTCGGACTCCGAGCCGGTGCGGCTGTGGTGGGATCGGGGCATGCGTCCCCCACCGTGGCTCGGCTCCGGCACCCGCGGCCGGGACCTGGCGCTGGCCGGGGCGTCGCTGGCCGGCGGGCTGGTGCTGTGGACCCTGGGTTGGCAACCGCAGATCCGTCCGCACCCGGACGTGCCCGCGGTCCTGTTCCTGCCGTCGCTGCTGGCGATGTGCGTCGCGGTGGGTCTGCGCCTCGTCGCCCCGCGTGCCAGCCTCGCCGTCGGCACCGTGGCAGTGGTGGTGGACATCGCGCTCGGGGGATCGCTGGGCGCGATCCTGATCTACACGCAGGTCCTCTACGACGCCTGTGTCTACGGTCCGCCACGGCTGTGGCGGTGGCTGCTGTGGGCGACCATCGGGCTGAGCGTGCTCGGTGCGGTCGTCGGCGTGATCCTCTCCGACCAGTGGAGCGGGGTGGCCATGGGCGTGCTGGTGGTGCTCGTCGGCCTCCTGCCGGTCCTGACCGGTATCAGCGTGCGGCAGTACCGCGATCAGGCCGCCGCCGAGCGGGCGCGGGCCGAACAGACCGCCCGGCTGGTCGAGTTGGACCGTCGGCAGGCGGTCAGCGCCGAACGGGCCCGGATGGCCCGGGAGCTGCACGACGTGGTCGCGAACCATCTCAGCGCGGTGGCCATCCACGCCACCGCGGTGCTCTCCGTACCCGGGTTGGATCGCGGTCAGGTGGAGTCGGCGTTGCGGGTGATCCGGGAGAGCAGCGTGCAGGGCCTCGCCGAGATGCGTCAGATGATCGAGGTGCTGCGCGAGCCGGGGACCAGCGCCGACCCGGCCGCGCCGGAGGTGGTCACCGCGCGGTTGGCCGAGGCGGACGGACTGGTCGACCGGGTCCGGGCTGCCGGGCTCGCGGTGCGGGTCCGGACCGATGGCACGCCGGGCGCGTTGCCGGTGGGGGTGGACCTCGCCGCGTACCGGATCGTGCAGGAGTCCCTGACGAACGCGCTCAAGCACGGTACGGGTGAGGCGGAGCTGACGATCGCGTACCGGCCGGCCGAGGTGGTGCTGACTGTGGAGAACCCGGTGCGTCGGGGCGGGGCCGGGCTGCCGGGCGCCGGGGCCGGGCTGATCGGCATGCGGGAGCGGGCCACGCTGCTGGCCGGCCGGTTCACCGCCGGGCCGCACGACGGCCGTTGGCAGGTGCGGGCGGCCCTGCCCACCGGGGAGGGCGGGTGACCGGGCCGGCGCGGCCGTCGGACGACACGGGCCCGGCGACGGTACGGGTGGTGCTCGCCGACGACCAGCCAGCGGTACGGGCCGGTCTGGCCCTGATCCTGAACAGCTCAGCGGGTGTCGAGGTGGTCGGCGAGGCGGCCGACGGCGACGCCGCGGTGCGCCTGTGCCGGGAGTTGCGCCCCGACGTGGCGGTGCTGGATGTGCGGATGCCGCACCGGGACGGGATCTCCGCGACCCGGGCGATCGTCAGCGACGGGCTCGCCGACGTGTTGGTGCTCACGACCTTCGACCTGGACGAGTACGTCTTCGGGGCGTTGCGAGCCGGGGCGGCTGGGTTCCTACTCAAGGACACCGACGCCGACGGCCTGGTCGGCGCGGTGCGGACGGTGGCGCGGGGCGACGGCTTCATCGCGCCCACTGTGACCCGTCGGTTGATCACCGCCTTCGCGGCCACCGCGCCGGGTGCGTCGGCGGACGCGCGGGCCGCGGTGGACACCCTCACCCCGCGTGAGCGTGACGTGCTGGCCTGCCTCGGGTTGGGCCTGTCGAACCAGCAGATCGCCGATCGACTGGTGCTGGCGGAGAGCACCACGAAGACCCATGTGAGCCGGATCCTGGCGAAGCTGGACCTACGCAGCCGGGTGCAGGCCGCCATCCTGGCCCAGGAGGTGGGCCTGCCCGCTCCCCCGCACCCGTGAGTCGGGCCCGCTGGGCGCGCGGCGGAGCGGTGCCGGCGTGGTTGGCCTGCTCACGACGTGTCAGGCTAGGGCGGTGAGCACGCCGGGTGGTGGGGAGCTGTCGGCCACGCTGCGCCGGATCGAACGATCGGCGGGGGCGTTGGCCACCTCCAGCGTGGCCCGGATGGACGAGACGCTGCCCTGGTTCCGGGCGCTGCCGGCCGACCAGCGTTCCTGGGTGATGCTGGTGGCGCAGGCGGGCGCGAGGTCGCTGGTGCAGTGGCTGCGCGAGGGCGGCGGCACCACTGACAGCACCCAGGAGGTCTCCGACGAGGTCTTCGCCGCCGCCCCGCAGGCGCTGGCCCGGTCGATCACCCTCCAGCAGACCGTGGCGTTGATCAAGGTGACCATCGACGTGGTCGAGGAGCAGGTGTCGCACCTGGCCGCCGAGGGTGAGGAGCAGCAGCTACGCGAGGCGGTGCTGCGCTTCTCCCGGGAGATCGCGTTCTCCGCCGCCCGGGTGTACGCGCGGGCCGCCGAGTCGCGTGGCGCCTGGGACGCCCGGTTGCAGGCGCTGCTCGTCGACGCGCTGTTGCGCGGTGACTCGCCGGACGTCCTGGCCAGTCGGGCCGCCGCGCTCGGCTGGGCGGACGCGCCGCCGGTGGCGGTGGCTGTCGGTCGGTCGCCCGGCGGCGAGGTTTCCGCGGTGCTGCACGTGGTCTACCGGCAGGCCCGCCGGATCGGCGTGGAGGTGATCGGCGGCGTCCACGGCGACCGGCTGGTGATCGTCCTGGGCGGCGCACCTGACCCGCTGACCGCCACCGCGAAGCTGCTGAGCGCGTTCGGGGACGGCCCGGTGGTGGTCGGTCCCGCCGTACCGAGCCTGGACGAGGCGACCGAGTCGGCGCGGGCCGCGCTGTCCGGCTTTCGGGCCGCACCGGCCTGGCCGAGCGCGCCCCGGCCGGTGCCGGCCGCGGACCTGCTGCCGGAGCGGGCCCTCGCCGGCGACACCGAGGCCCGTCGGCGGCTGCGTCACGATGTGTACGCGACGCTGGTGCGCGCCGGTGGGGAACTGCTGGCCACCCTGGATGCCTTCCTGGCGGCCGGTGGCACCTTGGAGAGCGCGGCCCGGGCGCTTTTCGTGCACCCGAACACGGTGCGCTACCGGTTGCGGCGGATCGCCGAGGTGACCGGGTTCTCGCCACTGTCGCCGCGCGACGCGTTCGCCCTTCAGGTCGCGCTGACCGTGGGTCGGTTGGATCCGGTCGCCCCGCTGGCCTCGCCGGTCCCGACTCAGACAATGACCCCGCCTACCCGGAAATCCACCCAAACCGAGGATGATCCCCGCCGATCTTTGTAGGAACCCGCTAAAGGTCCTAGTGTGGTTTGGTCGAAGGCGGCACCGCGTTACCCGCCATTATCCGGGAGAGTCATAGACGTGCTCGCCGTACTTAGTCCCGGCCAGGGTTCTCAGAAACCCGGCTTCCTGACCCCCTGGCTCGACCTGACCGGCACTGAGGCGCGACTGCGCGACTGGTCGGCGCTGGCCGGGGTCGACCTGCTGCACCTGGGCACCAACGCCGACGCCGACGAGATCAAGGACACCGCCCGCACCCAGCCGTTGCTGGTCGCCGCGGCGTTGCTCGCGGCCGAGCACCTGCCGCTCGACGGCGTCGCCGTCACCGCCGGCCACAGCGTCGGCGAGCTGGGTGCCGCCGCCCTGGCCGGTGTGCTGTCGGCCGACGCCGCGATCACCCTCGCCGGCGTCCGTGGCCGGGAGATGGCCGCCGCCTGTGCGCTGGAGCCGACCGGAATGGCCGCGGTGCTCGGTGGTGATCCCGACGAGGTGATCGCCGCGATCGAGGCGAACGGGCTCTACCCGGCCAACCGCAACGGCGCCGGGCAGATCGTCGCCGCGGGCGCCCTGGACGGGCTCGACAAGCTCGCCGCCGCGCCGCCCACCCGGACCCGGATCATCCGACTCCAGGTGGCCGGCGCCTTCCACACCCCGTACATGGCTCCGGCGGAGACCGCGCTCGCCGCCGAAGCCGCCGGGATCATCCCCGCCGACCCGGCCCGCACCCTGCTGTCGAACCTCGACGGCACCGCTGTCGACGACGGCGCGACCATGGTGCAGCGCCTCGTTCGTCAGGTCACCGCGCCGGTGCGCTGGGACCTGTGCATGCGTACGCTGGCCGACCTCGGGGTCACCGGCGTGATCGAACTACCCCCGGCCGGCACCCTCGCCGGCCTGGTCAAGCGGGAACTCAAGGGCGACGGCGCCCCGGAGATCGTCACCCTCAACACCCCGGACGACCTGCCGGCCGCACGGGACCTGATCGCCCGTATCGGAGGCCGTTCATGACTGGCAGTCGCATCGTCTCGATGGGGCACTACCAGCCCTCCCGGGTGGTGACCAACGACGACATCGCCCAGCTCGTCGACACCAACGACGAGTGGATCCGCGACCGGGTCGGCATCGTCAGCCGGCGGATCGCCGACACTGAGACGGTCGCCGACATGGCCGCCGCGGCTGCCGGCAAGGCACTGGCCAACTCGGGCCTGACCGCCGCCGACATCGACCTGGTCGTGGTCGCCACCTGCTCCTCCATCGACCGCAGCCCCAACGTTGCCTGCCGGGTCGCCGGCAAGCTGGGCATCACCGCGCCGGGCGCGTTCGACCTCAACACCGCCTGCTCGGGCTTCGCGTACGCGCTGGGCACCGTCGACCACGCCATCCGGGCCGGGGCGTCGCGCAACGCGATCGTCATCGGCGCGGAGAAGCTGTCCGACTTCACCGACTGGACCGACCGCTCCACCTGCATCATCTTCGCGGACGGGGCCGGTGCCGCGGTGGTCTCCGCCACCGCCGACGACGAGCCGACCGGCATCGGCCCGGTCGTCTGGGGTTCGGTGCCGGACAAGAGCGACGCGGTCCGCATCGAGGGCTGGCGCCCGTACATCCAGCAGGAGGGGCAGGCGGTGTTCCGCTGGGCCACCACCGCCATCGCGCCGCTCGCGCTGCAGGCCTGCGAGCGGGCCGGGGTCGACCCGTCGGAGCTGGCCGCGTTCGTGCCGCACCAGGCCAACGCCCGGATCATCGACGGCATCGCCAAGCGGCTCAACATCCCCGACGCGATCATCGCGAAGGACATCGTCGAGTCCGGCAACACCTCCGCGGCGAGCGTGCCGCTGGCCCTGTCCAAGCTGGTCGAGCGCCGGGAGGTGCCCTCGGGCGCACCGGTGCTGCTGTTCGGCTTCGGCGGTGGCCTGACCTACGCCGGTCAGGTCGTCCGCTGCCCCTGATGACCCCCTCGGGCGCGTACGCGTCCAGGATTGGCGGTCGGCGACGCCGGCCGCCGGAGAACCCCGATGAAAGGAACCAACCGCAATGACCCGTGACGAGATCACCACCGGCCTCGCCGAGATCCTCGAAGAGGTTGCCGGGGTGAACCCGGACGACGTGGCCGAGGGGAAGTCCTTCACCGACGACCTCGACGTCGACTCGCTCTCCATGGTCGAGGTCGTGGTCGCGGCCGAGGAGAAGTTCGGCGTCAAGATCCCGGACAACGAGGTGCAGAACCTGAAGACCGTCGGCGACGCTGTCAGCTACATCGCGGCGCAGTCCTGATCATGACTCGTCCAGACGTCGTCGTCACCGGGCTCGGCGCGACGACCCCGCTTGGCGGGGACGTCGCGTCGACCTGGGACGCAATGCTCGCCGGCCGCTCCGGGGTGAGTGCCCTCACCCAGGAGTGGGCCGAGCAACTGCCGGTCCGGATCGCCGCCCAGCTGGCCGTGGAGCCGTCCGAGGTGCTGGACCGGGTCCGCCTGCGCCGCCTGGACCGTTCCGAGGCGATCGCGATCATCGCGGCGCAGCAGGCCTGGGCGGACGCCGGCCTCGCCGGCTCCGACCTCGACGGGGAGCGGTTGGCCGTCAGTGTCGGCTCCGGCATCGGCGGTGCCACCACGCTGCTCGCCCAGGACGACATCCTGGAGGCCTCCGGGCCACGGCGGGTCTCGCCGCACACCATCCCGATGCTCATGCCGAACGGTCCGGCCGCCTGGGTCGGGCTGGAGCTGGGCGCCAAGGCCGGCGTGCACTCGGTGGCCAGCGCCTGCGCCACCGGCGCCGAGGCGATCGCCCTCGGTCTGGACATCATCCGCTCCGGCCGGGCCGACGTGGTGGTGGCCGGCGGCACCGAGGCGGTCATCCACCCCCTGCCCATCGCCGGCTTCAGCTCGATGCGGGCCATGTCGACCCGCAACGACGACCCGGAGCGGGCCTCCCGCCCGTGGGACCGGGGCCGGGACGGCTTCGTCCTCGGCGAGGGCGCCGGCATCGTGGTGCTGGAGCGGGCCGAGCACGCCGCGGCCCGAGGCGCCCGGGTGTACGCGCGCCTCGCCGGCGCCGGCATCACCTCCGACGCGTACGACATCGTGCAGCCGCACGCCGAGGGCGAGGGCGCGATCCGGGCCATCGCCAAGGCGATCGCCGACGCGGACGTGGCGAAGCGGGACATCGTGCACGTCAACGCGCACGCCACCTCGACCCCGGTCGGGGACATGCTGGAGATCGGTGGGCTGCACAAGGCGCTCGGCGACCACCCGGTGCTGTCCGCGACGAAGTCGATGACCGGTCACCTGCTCGGTGCGGCCGGTGCGCTGGAGTCGATCGCCACCATCCTGGCGATCCGCGACAGTGTCGTTCCTCCGACGATCAACCTCGACGACCCGGAGCCAGGCCTCACCCTGGATGTCGCCGCGCACAAGGCCCGTCACATGGAGATCCCGGCCGCGTTGAACAACGCGTTCGGCTTCGGCGGCCACAACGTGGCTCTGGTCTTCGCCCGCCCCTGAGATCCTGCGAAAGGGCCCCTCCTCGTCGCGAGGAGGGGCCCTTTGGTCGTTCAGGCCCGGTTGCGGGGGTGCTGCTTCGCGGTGCGCTCGTTGCCGTGGCGGTAGTTGCCGGTCCAGCGGGCCATCACAAGCTGCGGGTCGTCGTCGACCTCGGCCAGGAACTCGGCGGCCCGAGCGCCGCGCAGCGTGCCGGCGACCCGGCCGTGGTGGGTGATCACCACGGTGCCGTCCGCCCGTCGAACGTGCCGGAATCCTGCTGCCGCTCCCATGGGGTGAGGCTGTCAGACCGATCGGCGCGGAGGCGACCGGATTTCCGGGGCGGGCACTCGATCCCGATTGACGTCGAGGGACCGCGCGGCTTAGATGGGCCGACTGAAGATCGACTGACGGGGATCACCACAATGGACGCTCGTACCCACGTAGCCGTGTCGGCGGCGCTCATCCTCGGCCTGCTGGCCGGCTGCGGCGACGACGCCGCCGCTCCCGCCGGGCCCTCGGCCGGCGACCCGGCCCCACAGGCAACGGGCGAGCCCTGGTACGACGAGACGACCCCCGCCGCGTCCGGCGGCACCACCGGCGGCGCCGGTTCCCCCTGCCCGGTACCGGTGACGTTTCCGCTGGCCGACGGGTGGACGGCGAAGGCTGTCGAGCCTCCCAAGGGCGAGCTGGCCGAGCTGGTCGGTGAGGCGTTCACCAAGCGCGGCGGCACCACAGTGCGGTGCGAGGTGGACGGCCGGCCGGCCGGCGGCGGGTTCCTGCGGATCTGGGCGACGGACACGCCGACTGCCGCTCCGCGCGCCGCGCTGGAGAGCTTCGCCACCGGAGCCGGCGAGGCGGTCACCGGCCAGCAGTTCCGCGACCTCCGCGCCGGCGGCTTGGACGCCACCGAGATGACCTGGCTCGCCACCAGCCCGCTGGCCGGGGAGGAGGCGGCGCGGAACTGGGCGCTGGCCGTTCAGTCGGCGGGGCAGACGCTGGTCTTCGCGGTCAACGAGGGCCTGATCACCGAACGGACCGACGTGCTGCCGGCGTACCGGCTCGCGGTGCGCGGGCTCACGGCTGCCGGCTGAGGTCGGCCCCCTCGGGTCAGTTGCTGGCGCAGGTCGTCGCGGGAAGTCCGGGAACGGTCACCGGGGACCGGCCGCCCGGCCGGGCCTTGCCGGCGAGCACGGCGGCCAGGGCGGTCATCGACGCCCGGCTGGACGAGTACGTGGCCAGCAGCCTCGGTGACTTCGCGTCGGCCAGCACGTACGGGGTGTCCATGGCGACGGTGATCGCCGCGTCGGGGCTCAGGTCCTTGGCGCCGTCGCCGTAGCCCACCAGGTGCACGACAGTGCCGCCGCTGGGCTTGACCTGCACACCGGCGGCGGTCAACGCGGCGGTGAGGGTGGCCCGGGTGCCGTCCCGGCCGCCGGACGAGGTGACGGTGACCGGCCCGCGTACCGCTCCGCCGCAGGCGCCACGCAGCACGGTGACGGCGGCAGCGGCCAGCGCGTCGGCCGCCGCCCGGTGTGCCGGGGTGTTGAGCGTGGACATCTGCGCCGCCGGCAGCTCGGCGAGCTGGAACTTCATCGTCAGCACCCGGGTGACCGCCTCGACCAGCCGGGTCCGGGGCAGCGACCCCCCGCGCAGCGCGGCGAGCAGCCCGTCGTACGCCTGACCGACGTTCGGGGTCATCAGGATGAGGTCGTTACCGGCGTTGAGCGCCCGGACCGCCGCCTCGCCGGGAGCCCAGCGCATCGCGGGCGGCATGTTCATCCCGTCGGTGATCACCACGCCCTTGAAGCCCAGTTGGCCGCGCAGGACGTCGGTGAGCAGCTTGTGCGAGAACGTCGCCGGGGTCCCCGGGTCGATCGTGCGCGCGTCCAGGTGACCGGACATCACGGCCATCGCGCCCGCGTCCATCCCGGCGGTGAACGGCGGCCACGCGCCGCTCTGCAACGCCGCGGCGGACTGGGTCAGCACCGGAAGGTCCTTGTGCGAGTCGTCGGCGCTGTGGCCGTGCCCGGGGAAGTGCTTCAGGGTGGCCGCGACCCCGACCGCCTGGAGGCCACGGACCGCGCCGCCCACCTGCGCGGCGGCCTGCTTCGGGTCGGAGCCGTAGGACCGGGAGCCGATCACGGTGCTGCGGGTGGCCAGCACGTCGGCCACCGGGGCGAAGTCGATGTTGATGCCCATCGCGGCCAACTCGGCGCCGGCGGCCCGCCAGGCGGCCTCGGTGAGCTTCGGGTCACCGGCGGCGCCGGCCGCGAGGGCGCTGGGCAGCACCGTGACACCGTCGGTCACGCGGGTGACGACCCCGTACTCCTGGTCGGTGCCAACGAGCAGCGGCGCCGAACCGGCGGCGAGCCGACCGGCGGCGGTACGCAGCCCGGTGGTGAGCTCGTGCACCTGCTTGGGGTTGTCGACGTTCGTGGTCTCCTGGTTGCCCTTGGTCGGGTCGTCGGCGCTGAAGCCGACCAGGATCAGACCACCCAGTCGGTACTTGGCGATCATTTCGGCGGGGGTGTCCACCCCGGCGAGGGCCTGGTTGCCGGCCGCCGAGCCGGCGGAGACCTTCGTCGCCGAGTCGCCGTAGGCGTACGGCATCAGCACCTGGCCGACCAGGTCTTCGTCGGACAGCGTCGCCACCAGCGCAGCGGCGCGGCCGGCGGGGTCGCTGGCCGGCGGCGCGGGCGGGACGCTCGGGCCCGCCGACGTCCCGACCGGGCTGGGCGTCGGTGTGGGGCGCTCCGGGTCACCTGAGCAGCCAGAGACGAGCAGGGCGGTCAGGGCGGCGACAGCGACACTGGCGCGCCACGGGCGATTCGACACGCCGCCCATCCCACCAGCTTCTCCCTTATCGGGGCAACTTGACCTTACCGGTCGTCACCGGCGCTACGGCGTACGGCCAGCGGCCAGCCGGCCGGATCAGCCGACCCGAGTGAGCAAGGTCACCGGGGCACCGTCTCCGGCGTACCGGTACGGCTCCAGGTCAGCGTCCCATGCCGTGCCGAGCGCCTTGTCGAGGGCGTGCGCCAGCGCCTCGGGGGCCCGGGAGGCCGCCATCAGCGCCCGGAGCCGGTCCTCGCCGAGCTGGATGTCGCCGGCCACGCCGACCGTCGCCCGGAACAGGCCACGGGCTGGCACGTACATGAAGCGCTCACCGTCGGCGCCGGCACTCGGCTCCTCGGTGACCTCGAAACGGATCATGGGCCACTGCCGTAGGGCAGCGGCCAGCTCGGCGCCCGTCCCCGGACGACCGGTCCACCCGCACTCGGCCCGGCGTGCGCCGGGGTCGACGGGCTGAGCCGTCCACTGCAGGTTGACCGGCGCGGCTAGGACGCGCGCGATCGCCCACTCGACGTGTGAGCACACGGCGAGCGGGGTCGAGTGGACGTATACGACGCCACGCGTTGGCACGGTGACCTCCCGGAGAGCGAGGTGCGTCTTCCCCTACGACCTCGTCCACCCAGGTGGCTGCTGCAACACATGATGACTCCTGTGACGCGTGGTGCGCCAGGGAATCGGAAAAAACGCCGGGTGGAATAGCCGGACGGGTGGTCGCCGTTGCCTCTCAGGACACCGCGACGACCAGCATGATGTCGTGGTCCTGTACAGTTCCACCGGCGGCTTATGCCGCGTTACACCTTCGCGGGCCGAGTCACGTACGACCCGCACACAGCCCCCGGACGTCTAGTCCTCCCGTACGTCTTGCAAGGAGTACCTCCGTGGCGAGCAACACCTCTAAGACCGCGCGCGCGTCAGTCCGGGCCGGCCAGGCTGGCCAGGGTGGCGCCCTCAGCGTGCTGGGCGAGTTCAAGTACCTCATCCCGCTCAACGGCGGCAAGCACGCCTACGTGCGGAACCTGACCAACGGCAAGACCGCGCACCTGCGCACGGACTCCGACGCCTTCGTCGAGGAGATCCGCGTTCTGGCCGCCGCCGGCCACGCCGCCAAGATCCGGGCGGAGATCAACAACCTGGCTGCCACCCACCCGGGTGACGGCTGGGAGGCCACCGAGAAGCGCCTGGTCGCGGCCGGCGTCTTCGAGGGCTGAGCCCTCCCCCACCGCACCAACGAACCGCCCGTCGGGAGTTCCCGGCGGGCGGTTTCGCGTGCACGAGGATCGGCTTCGGGCGGCGGCGGGACGTCCTCGGGCCAGAACGGCTCAGCCTGGATCGAGCAGGGCGACCTCGCCGGTGGCCAGGTCGTAGAGGCCGCCGACCACGGCCACCCGGCCGGCGGCCACCGGCCCGGCCAGCAGATCGTCCTGGCGCAGGGTGCGCACCGTGCGCCGGACGTGCCGGCGGATCGCCAGCGGCAGCACCGCCGGATCGTCGATCCCCGCCTCGGTGACCGCCGGCGCGATCTCGTCCACCAGGTGCGCCAGCGACCCGCCGGGACGCTGGCCGACGCGCAGCGCCTCCACCGTGGCCTGCACCGCGCCGCACCGCTCGTGGCCGAGGACCATCACCAGCGGTACGCCGAGCTGACCGACCACGTACTCGATGGAGCCGCAGACCGCGCGATCGAGCACGTGCCCCCCGGTGCGGATCACGCAGATCGCGCCGAAGGTCTGGTCGAAGATCGCCTCCAACGGCACCCGGGAGTCGATGCAGCCCAGCACCACCGCGTACGGCTGCTGGTCGCCGGAGGCCGCGGCGGCGGCCGTGACGTCGTGTCCGTGCACCGGCTGGCCGCTGACGAACCGCCGATTGCCGGCGAGCAGGTCGGCCAGGGCGGCGCGGGGCGTACCGCCGGCCTGCCGTTCCTGCCCCGACGTCGCGCCCATGGGCACTCCCGACGACCCCATGCCGTCCAGCTTGGCCCGCCGCCGTCCCGCACGGGCGAGGTCGGGAATGTTCGCCACGGTGCGATTGGCGTGGTGTCATGGCGGGTAGCCGGTGTTACCGCCGGGTATCCCGGTGCTGGTGGTACTGGGCGGCCCTGGGGAGGTGGCGATGCCGGAGCGGTTCGAGGTCGGCCTGCCGGACGGTGTACGGCTCAACGTCGAGGCGACGGGTCCGACGGACGCCCAGGTCACCGCCATCCTGTTGCACGGCTGGACGCTGGACGGGCGCGCCTGGCACCGGCAGGTCGAGGCGCTCACCGCGCCGCAGTTCGGCGATGCGGTGCGGGTGGTCGCCTACGACGCGCGGGGGCACGGCCGGTCCAGCTGCATGGCGCTGCCCACGGCCACCCTGGCCCAGTTGGGTGACGACCTGGCCGCGGTCATCGACGCGGTCGCGCCGACCGGCCCGGTGGT
Organism: Micromonospora sp. NPDC050795; assembly: GCF_044456785.1. Lineage (NCBI taxonomy): Bacteria > Bacillati > Actinomycetota > Actinomycetes > Micromonosporales > Micromonosporaceae > Micromonospora > Micromonospora sp. NPDC050795. The sequence continues at coordinate 14,689 of NZ_JBITGE010000004.1, forward strand.
GCTGGTCGGGCACTCGATGGGCGGAATGACGATCATGGAGTACGCCCACCGCCACCCCGCGCACTTCGCCACCCGTACCGCCGGCCTGGTCTTCGTCTCGACCACCGCCGAGGGGCACACGCACACCGTCTACGGGCTCTCGCCGCGGATCGCCCGGTTGATCCGGCTGGCTGAGACGACCGGCGCAGGTGTGCTGGCCCGGTGTGGCTCGTGGCGTGCTCCGCGGGCACTGCTGAACGCGCTGCAACCGAGCATCCGGTGGATGCTCTTCGGTGACCGCTGCGAGCCGGCCGACATCCGCCTGGTGACGTCGGCGGTGGCCCGGGCGTCGCTGCGTTCGATCGGCGGGTTCCGCGCCTCCATCGGCACCCAGCACCGCCTGGACACCCTCGCCGCGTTGGCCCACCTGCCGGCCGCCGCCCTGGTCGGCGACCGGGACCGGCTGACCCCACCGCCGTGCGCCGAGTCGATCGCGGCGGTTCTGCCGGCCACCGAGCTGACCGTCTGCCCAGGTGCCGGGCACATGCTGATGATGGAACGCCCGGACGAGGTGAACGCCGCGCTCACCGGCGTCGTACGACGGGCGATCGCCGACTCGTCGCCGGCCCACCTCGGCGCGTCGTCGCCGGCTCACCGTGGCGCGGCCCCCGCCGAGACGGGTGCCTGAGCACGTTCGCGCACCTCGGGCGCGGCGGGTCGGGTCCGGGGCCGTACCCTTCTGCGGTTGGCCCGCGCGGTTTCCGCCGCCTGCCGGCGACCTCTGAAGGAGCGTGCGTTGACCGACCAGACCGGCCTGGAGCAGGAGATCGCCGTCGAGCAACGACACCTGGACCGGGTGTACGCCCGACTGGCCGAGCTGCGGCAGTCGGCCGTCCGCGCCGAGCGGGACGGCTACCGGATGGCCCGGGTGGGCACGCACGGCGCCCTCGTCGAGCGCGACGCGATGGTCTTCCACGCCGCGCAGCGGCGGCACACCCTGGACGCCGAGCACGAGGGGCTGGTCTTCGGCCGACTGGACCTGCGCGACCGTCAGGTGCTGCACGTCGGGCGCCTGGGGATCCGCGACGAGAACGCCGTCACGCTTGTCGTCGACTGGCGCGCGCCGGCCGCCGCCGCGTTCTACCAGGCCACCCCGGCGCAGCCGCTGGACGTGGTGCGGCGGCGCACCATCCAGTCCCGCGCCGAGCGGGTCACCCGGATCGAGGACGACCTGCTGGACCCGACGGCCGCCCCGGAAGGGATGACCGTCGTCGGTGACGGCGCGTTGCTGGCCACCCTGTCCAAGGCCACCGGCCGGGGCATGCGCGACATCGTGGCGACCATCCAGCGGGAGCAGGACGAGGCGATCCGTTCGCCCGGTTCCGGGGTGACGATCGTCGCGGGCGGCCCCGGCACCGGCAAGACCGCTGTCGCCCTGCACCGGGCCGCGTTCCTGCTCTACTCCGACCGCAGCCGCTACGCCGGCGGCGGCATCCTGGTGGTCGGCCCGTCGTCGGTGTTCGTCGAGTACATCGGCTCCGTGCTGCCGTCGCTCGGTGAGGACACCGCGACCCTGCACTCGCTGGGCACCCTCTTCCCGGGGATGACAGCCACCCGCCCCGACCCGCCCGAGGTGGCGGCGGTGAAGGGCTCGCTGCGGATGCGCCGGGTGCTGGAGCGGGCGGCCCGCGACGCGGTGCCGGGCGGCCCGGGTGAGCTGCGGCTGCTCTACCGGGGCACGCTGCTGCGGTTGGACCGGGTCGCGCTGGACCGGATCCGGGACCGCGCGCTGCAACGCGGCGCACGGCGCAACGAGGTGCGCCGGGCCGGTTTCGACGGGGTGTTCGCCGCGCTCTGGGCGCAGGCCCGTGAGCTGAGCAGCGGTCGGCTGCCGGAGCAACCGGCCTTCGAGGCGGAGATCGCCGAGCGCTCGGAGTTCCGGGAGTTCCTCAAGGCGTGGTGGCCTCGGCTGCACCCCCGGCACGTGCTCGGCTGGCTGGCGCAGCCGGACCGGCTGCGCCGGTACGCCGGGGGGATCCTCTCCTCGGCGGAGATCCGGCTGCTCAACGCCGCGTACCGGGACCTGGACTCGGCCGGGCTGACCATCGCCGACGTGGCCCTGCTAGACGAGTTGGACGCGCTGCTCGGCAAGCCCGCGCAGCCGGCCCGCGCGCGACGCGACCCGTTCCAGCTCACCGGCGGCGTCCGTGAGCTGAGCACCCTCGGTGAACGCCAACGGGCCGCCCGCGCGGCGGCCCGGGAGCGTCCCGAGGACTACCGGGACTACGCGCACGTGGTGGTGGACGAGGCACAGGACGTCTCGCCGATGCAGTGGCGGATGATCGGTCGACGCGGCCGACTGGCCTCCTGGACCGTGGTGGGCGACCCCGCGCAGACCGCGTGGACCGGCGATCCGGAGGAGCTGACCCGGGCCCGCGACCAGGCGCTGGGCCGGCGTAAGCGACACGACTTCACGCTCACCACCAACTACCGCAACTCGGCGGAGATCTTCGCGGTGGCGGCGGCGGAGATCCGGCGGCTCTACCCGGACCTGCCGCTGCCGACCGCCGTCCGCTCCACCGGGGTCGAGCCGGTGGAGCTGGTGGTGCCCTCGACGGGCTTGGAGACCGCGACCGTGGAGGCCGCCGCCGGCCTGCTGGCCGAGGTGGAGGGCACGGTCGGGGTGATCACGCCGGTCCCCCGCCGGGACGAGGTCGCCGGTTGGCTGGGCGCGCTCGGCGCGCCCAGGTTGCAGGTGGTGACCAGCCTGGAGGCCAAGGGCATGGAGTACGACGGGGTGGTGCTGGTCGCCCCGAGCGAGATCCGGGCGGATCCGGGCGCCGGGGTGCGCACCCTGTACGTGGCGCTCTCCCGGGCCACCCAGCGGCTCACCACCATCGACCCGACCGGCTGACCTGTGCGGACTGCCGCCGGCGGAACGCCCTGCCCGTACACTTGCACACATAGCGATGTGAGCATACATTTGACCGGGTCCCGACCAGCGGCGGAAGGTGGTTCTCGTGGGCGCAGGTCATGACCACCACCATGGGTCCGTCGCCAATGCCGCGCACCAGCACCGAGGTCGACTCTGGGCGGCGTTCGGGTTGCTCGCCACCCTGATGGTGGTCGAAGCGGTGGTCGCACTGCACACCGGCTCGCTCGCCCTGCTCTCCGACGCCGGGCACATGTTCACCGACGTGCTCGGCATCGGGATGGCGCTCGCCGCCATCACGGCGACCCGGCGGGCCACCGGCGACCCGCAGCGCACCTTCGGGCTCTACCGGCTCGAGGTGCTCGCCGCGCTGGCCAACGCCGTCCTGCTCTCCGGCGTCGCGATCTACGTGGTGGTCGAGGCGATCCGCCGCTTCGGTGACCCGCATGAGGTCATCGCCGGTCCGATGCTCGTGGTGGCCGTGCTCGGCCTGCTCGCGAACATCGCCGCATTCGCGCTGCTGCGCGCCGGAGCCAAGGAGAGCATCAACCTCCAGGGCGCCTACCTGGAGGTGCTCGGTGACCTGCTCGGCTCGGTCGGCGTCATCGGCGCGGCGCTGCTGATCACCGTCACGGACTGGTGGTGGGCCGACCCTCTGGTCGCGGTCGCCATTGGCGTGTTCATCCTGCCGCGCACCTGGCGGCTGGCCCGCGCCGCCATCCGCATCCTGGTGCAGGCCGCCCCGGAGCACCTCCAGGTGACCGCCGTGCACGACCGGCTCGCCGCCGTCCCCGGTGTCGTCGAGGTGCACGACCTGCACGTCTGGACGCTCACCTCGGGCATGGAGGTGGCCTCCGCCCACCTGACCATGGCACCGGGCGCGGAGGTCGGCGCGGTGCTCACCGCAGCACGTACGGCCCTGCACGACGACTTCCGCATCGAACACGCGACCTTGCAGATCGAGCCCGGCGCGGCTTCTGGAGCCTGCGGCTCCATCGAATGGTGACCGGCTCGTCGATTTCCGTGGTGACGTACGCACCGTCCGTCACATTGGCTGCAGCGACCCCACCCGCACCGGTAGGCTCGGTCCCGGCCGTAACCAGGCGGCGCCTACCCGGCGCCGGTGGCGGTCGCCGCCTAATCGCCCAGCAGGGCGAACCGGGGAACCATGTTCCTGGGGTGTATCCGCGTCAGCGGTAGGGATCTTCCGTCCCGAACCCGTCAGCTAACCCGGTCGGCGGCTGACGGAAGGACATGCGCAGTGGCACCAGCACGACCACCCGCCGCCCGACTGGCGGCCCTGATCGTCGCGATGTTCGCCCTCGGCGTCGCGCTTCCGGCCGGCACCGCCTCGGCCGCACCCCCGACCGGTCTGCGGGCCGCCGCACCCGACTCCGACGAGGAGGGCGGCACCCCGGCGTTGCGGGCCCAGCTTGAGGCGGCCAGCAAGGGCTACCTGGACGCGAAGCGCGCCCTGGACACCTCAGTACAACGGCAGAAGCAGCTCGGCACCCAGTTGAAGACCATCGAGGTCGAGATCGACCAGCGCAACGGCAAGGTCGGCGAGATCGCCGAGGTCGCCTACCGCACCGGCCGGCTCGGTGCGGTGTCGGCGCTGCTCAACAGCAACACCCCGGAAGGCTTCATGGACCGGGCGGCCGCGCTGGACGCGGTGGCGGCCAACGAGGACCGGGTGCTGCGCGACCTGCTGGACACCAAGGACAAGGCCAACCGCACCCGGGTCGCCCTGGACGGCGAGATCAACGAACAGCGCAAGCAGGTCGCGGTGATGGCCAAGCGCAAGGAGCAGGCCGAACGGGCCCTGACCGTGGCCACCACGCCCAAGCCGCAGACCACCGCCGACGCCGGCTCCAACCGGGGCACCTCCAGCGCCAACGCGAAGGCCGCACCGCGCAACTCCGACGGCTCCTGGCCCTCCGAGTCGTGCAGCATCAACGACCCCACGCCGGCCAACGGCTGCATCACCCCGCGCACCCTGCACGCGCTCAACCAGGCCAAGGCCGCGGGATTCACCCGGTACGTCTCGTGCCACCGCCCCAGCGGCTCGGGTGAACACCCGAAGGGCCGGGCCTGCGACTTCGCGGCGCAGAAGAACGGCTTCGGCGGCAACGCCACCGGCGGCGACAAGACGTACGGCAACAACCTGGCCGCGTACTTCATCCGCAACGCGGACCGGCTCGCCGTGCTCTACGTGATCTGGTACAGGCAGATCTGGCTGCCCAGCAGCGGGTGGAAGTCGTACAGCGGGGCGCACGGCACCCCGTCGACCGACCACACCAACCACGTACACCTGTCGGTCTACTGATCCACGCGTCGTGATGCCTGTGAGCCACTGGAGGGCTCACAGGCATCACGTGCGTCCGGGGCCGGGCTACGTCACCGCGCGTACCCCTGATGTCGTCGCTCGTCGGACGACCCGGCAGTGGCCGGCGGGCAGCATCGCGGTATGCCTCGGATCCGACCCACCACCCGCAAGGCGCTGCTCACAGTGCACCTCGTCACCTCGCTCGGCTGGCTCGGCGCTGACCTGGTGCTGCTCACCCTCGGCGTCGCCGTGCAGCGGGGCGCCGACCCGGCGGTGGTCTATCCGGTCACGGCCCTGGTCGGCACAGTGTTGTTCGCGCCGCTGAGCGTCCTGGTCTGGCTGGTCGGAGTCGCCAGCTCGCTGCTCACCCCATGGGGCCTGCTGCGCCACCGCTGGGTGCTGGTCAAGCTCGTGCTCACCACGGTGATGGTCGGGCTGGTGCTGTTCCTGCTCACCCCGAATCTGCGTCACGCCGGAGCGGTCGGCGCCGCTCTGCCCGCCCGCGATCGCGCCGACCTGGTCATCGCGCCGGCGGTGTCGACCAGCCTGATGGTCATCGCGACAGTGCTCTCCACCTACAAGCCGTGGGGCCGACGTCCCACCACCCGCCCGACCCGCAACAACGCGCCAACCAAGATCTCCTAACGCACCAACCCACGCCCCGCCCCGCACGCCGCGCCCTACGCCCCCGCGATCTTGCACTTACTGCGCCGACATATGGGTTCATCCCACTGATATCGACAGCCGAAACTGCAAGATCGGCGCGCCAAGGGCGCCGCGAGGGGCGCCGACGGGGTCGGCCACGGGGTGGGTCGGGAGGCGAGTCAGGGGGTGGGGGGTGGGGCTTTGTTGGTTCGGTCTAGGGCGGCGCCCAGGCGGGTGGCCAGGGCTAGGTGGGCGGCCTGGGCCTGGCGGAACGCGTAGCGGAACAGTGGCCTCGGCGCGGTCAGGGTGATCTCGACGTCGACGCGGGTCAGGCCGTCCGGCTCGGCGCGTAGTCGGGTGTGGTTTCGCACCGTGGTGGCCGGCCACTGGCGGGCCACCATGACGATCTCGTCGCCCTCGCTGATCAGCACGTCCGCGTGGTAGGTGGTCCGGAAGCGCAGCGGACCGGCCGCCAACCGGTCGTTGATCGTGTAGCTGGCCTGGGCGCCGGGCCGGGGCGGCACCCGGCGAACCCGCACGATCAGCGGATGCAGCTCGCCCTGCCGGGTCAGGTCGCTGAGCAACGCTGCCGCCTCGGCGGGTGAACACCGGGCCTGGACGGTGTAGCTGAAGGTATCGCTGCTGAGCACACCGTCTCCCGCCGTCGTCTGGTCGCCCGATCGTCCCGTACCGATGTCTGACTGGCAACGCCCCACGAACCCTCAGCGCCGCGCCGGACCGGGCCGATGCGGCGACCTGCCACCACCTGCGCCATTAAGGTCGGTTAGTACGAAATCTTCCGAAGGTGCCGGAGGGCGGCCAGCATGAACGGCGACGACCGATGAGTGGGCACGTGATGGTCTTCGCGCCCACCCCACAGCTGACGGTGATGGTGGACCAGCCCAACGACCACCCCGAGCTGCACCTGCACCCCGGCGGGCAGGGTGTCTGGCAGGCCCGGATGGTGCTCTCCCTCGGAGTCGACGTGGTGCTCTGCGCCGCCCTCGGTGGTGAGATCGGCCAGGTGCTGGAGCCGTTGCTGGTCAGCGAGGGTGTGGACCTCAAGGTGGTGGTCCGTGACTCCGGCAGCGGCGGGTACGTGCACGATCGCCGCGACGGCTCCCGGCAGGAGATCGCCGACGTGCCCGGACAGCCGCTGAGCCGGCACGAGATCGACGAGCTGTACAACCTCGCCCTCGGCGAGGGCCTGCGGGCCTCGGTGAGCATCCTCAGTGGGCCGAACGAACCGTGGCTCGTACCGGCCGACCTGTACCGACGCTTCGCCGCCGACCTCGGCGCGAACGGTGCTCGGGTGGTGGTCGACCTCTCCGGCGATCACCTCGCTTCGGTGCTGGAGAGCGGGGTGTTCTTCCTCAAGGTCAGTCACGAGGAGTTGATCCGCGACGGCCGCGCCCGCAGCGAGGACACCGAGGAGCTGACCCGGGCCATGTACGAGTTGCACGCGGGCGGCGCCGAGACGGTGGTGGTGAGCCGCGCCGACCAGCCGGCGTTGGCGCTCATCGACGGGGAGCTGTTCCAGGTCGAGATGCCCCGGCTGGAGGCCGCCGACCCACGCGGCGCGGGCGACTCGATGACGGCCGGAGTGGCCGCCGTCGTGGCCAGGGGCGGCGACATTCGGACCGCCATCCGCACCGGCGCCGCCGCCGGCGCGCTGAACGTGACCCGGCACGGCCTGGGCACCGGGCGGCTGGACTCGATCACCGGCCTGGTGGACCGGGTCCGGCTGGTGCCGGCGGACAGCCGTCAACAGGAGCGGACCACCCCGGACGAGTTGGCCGGCCGGGTGGTCGAGCGATGACCCTGCGGGTGTTGATCACCAACGACGACGGGGTCGCCGCGCCGGGCATCCAGGCGCTGGCCTGGGCAGCCAGGCAGCGGGGCCTGGACGTCGTCGTGGCCGCGCCGATGGAGGAGGCGAGCGGCACCAGCGCCGCGATGAGCGCCGTGGAGCGCGACGGGCGGGTCGTCGTGAACGAGCATCCGCTGCCGGACCTGGCGGGGGTGCCGGCGTACGGGGTCGCCGGGTCCCCGGGCTTCATCACGCTGATCGCCCTGCACGGGGCGTTCGGACCACCGCCGTCGGTGGTGCTCTCCGGCGTCAACCGGGGCGCCAACGCCGGCCGGGCGGTGCTGCACTCCGGGACCGTGGGTGCCGCGTTCACCGCCGCGAGCAACGGCTGCCGGGCGATGGCGGTCTCCCTGGACGTGCTCTCCGCCGCCGAGGCGACGGCCGCGAGCGGTGGTGCCGCAGTGGATGCCGCAGCCCGGATACGCGACGCCGAGCGGCACTGGGGCACGGCCGCGCGGGTCGCCCTGGACCTGCTCCCCCGCCTGACCTCCGCGCCCATGGAGAGCGTGCTCAACGTGAACACCCCGGACCTGCCGCACGGGCAGTTGCGTGGGGTGCGGCGCGGCACCCTGGCCAGCTTCGGCCAGGTGCAGATGACGGTGGCCGAATCCGGCCACGGGTTCGTCCGTACCTCGCTGGAGGAGCCGGGGCAGGCCGCACAGCCGGGCACGGACGTGGCGTTGCTGGCCGCCGGGTACGCATCGGTGACGGCCATCCGGGCGGTCACCGAGGCGACCGACATCGACCTGACCGGTCTGGACGAGCAGCCCTGACGGGGAGACCCGGCGCGCTCAGGCGCCGGGGAGCGCCTCGGGGGTGGGAGCAGCGCCGGCGAAGTAGGGCTCCGGGGCACCGAACAGGCCGAGCAGGCCGGTCACCCAGAGCTGCCGGTGCACGAACCGGCTCGGCTGGGTCACCACCAGCTTGACGTCGCTGACCTCGGCTGTCTGGAAGCCGGCGACCATGGCGCTGATGCCGACCGAGTCGATGAAGGTGACCAACCTCATGTTGAGTTCGATGCGCAGGGGGCGGCCCTTGGCCAGCACCTCTGCGATCGCTTCGCGCACCTCGTACGCTGTGTCGACGTCGATCTCACCCCGCGGGGCGATCTCCACGACACCACCGGACAGAACCGACTTCACGATCGACAGGCTCACGCGAGCACCTCCACCCGCCCGTCCCCCGGGCGCCTCATCAGTACGCGGGCCGCGACCGAGAGTATTCCTCTGACGGCCTCGGTCGCCACCCCTCGGGATGAGCAATTCGCGGATCCGGGCCCACAAAGCCACCCATATCCGCACTTTTCAGTATCTGATTACTCAAGACTTTTCGTTATCTGACCATCGGCGATCAGTCGGGACCGGCCCGCCGCCGAACCAGGGTAGCGGTCCGGAACCGGCGCGCCCGACATGCGGCCCGTGACGTACGCCCGCCCCGTGTGCCGTCGGCGTGTCGCCCACCGTCGGCCGGCGCGGCCCGCGCCCCTGGTTGCCGACGGGCCCTAGCATCGGCCGGGACACCACCGCTACGGAAAGGATCTTCGATGATCAAGCGACTTGCCGGGCTGGCCGGCGTCGGTGTTCTGCTCGCCCTCGTCCTGGCCTGCGGTTTCGGTGGCGGAGACGACGATGACGACGATGACGACTTTGCCCGAGGTGTCACCGTGTCAGCGGTGCGCTGATTCGGTGGCGTGCCGCGTTCCGGCGCGCCGGGCTACCGGTGCTGCGTGCAGCTCGGGGTTTGCGTCCGGCTGACGCGGGGCACTGCGGGGTAGGCGACACCGTGACGCGCTGGAAAGACGCCGAAGTCCGAAGTGGCCGGCGGCTTCGGCACCCGAGGAGGTAACCACGATGTTCGGAACCAACCTGCTGGACCGCCGCAGCAAGCCGGAGCGGATCGCGGACCAGGCATGGGAGCACCTGCTCTCGGCGGTCAGCTATGCCGGTGACAGTGTGCGGGACACCGCGCGATCGGCCCGCCAGAACAGCAGCGACCTCGCCGACGGGGCGGGTGACCTGGTGGGCTCCGCCGCTGAGGAGGCGCGACGCCGCGCCTCGCTGGCCTTCGACGCTCTCGCCGGCCGCCAGCCGGCACTGCCCTGGACGCTCCTGATCGGCGCCGCGCTCGTCGGCGCGGCGGTCGGCTGGGCCGTCGGCTCCGCCGCGCGGGCCGCTGGCAGCCGGGACGACACGGTCGACGACGTGGAGTTCGTCGACGTCGACCGCCCCAACTCCCCCGCCATCTGACCGACAGCACCACCATCGGCCCCGCTCGACCCCGGTCGGGCGGGGCCTGTCGTCATCCGCCCGCTCGGGCATCCGCCCGCTCGGGGTGGGACCCGGTCCGCCGGGTGCCGGACCCCTCAGGCGGCCCGGCGGACCGGTGCATGGGTGGTGACCCGGGGGTCCCGTCCGGATCACCTGCTCAGTGGCTCGCGCCCGAGTCGAGGGCAGGTCTGGGTGGTTGCCGACGCGGTACGTGGAGGCTGTTGGTCGGTGGCAGGCCGAAGTGGACGTCGCGCCGGTGGAGGTCGCCGGACTGATCTGCGCAAGAGCGGTTCCTCTCGGGATCGGGGCCCCGGGGGACGGGGTCGATCACCTGGCTGCCGCCGTGGCCCGGGGGACGAGCACGACGACGGGAACGGGTGAAGCTGCCCTGACTCCACCACCCGACGCGACGGCTCCCGCAATCGAGGAACGCGATTACCGTAACCGAAAGCAGCTCGCTTTGGAAGCGCTCCCATCATCGATGTTCGACGCGCTTTTCCACAGCTACGCCCAGGTCGGGCCCCTCCGTCACCCGGTCCGGGCGAGGGCAGCTCACCTGGAGCGGCGGCAGGATCGCAACACGGCGGACCTCCGGCCGCGGCCAGCACCCGGTCCGCCATCGGAACAGCGGAGGAGGGACAGATGGCCATCGCGGAGATCAGTCGCACCGACCAGGACATCCAGTCCGCCGTGCTCGACGAGCTGACCTGGGAACCACGGGTGCAGCCGCACGAAATAGGCGTCACCGTCGCCGAGGGCGTCGTCACCCTGACCGGCCGCGTGGACAGCTACGCCAAGAAGTGGGCCGCCGAACGAGCCACCCACCGGGTCGCCTCGGTCCGAGCGGTCGCGAACGACCTGGCCGTGCAGCTCACCAACGGCACCGAGCGCGCCGACAGCGACCTGGCCGCCGCCGCCAGCCACGGGCTGGAGTGGGACGCGTTCGTACCCATCGAGAAGCTCCAGGTCACCGTCTCCGCCGGCTGGGTGACGCTGCACGGAGACGTCGAGTGGGAGTACCAACGCCGGGCGGCCGAACGCGCTGTGGCCCGGCTGACCGGCGTACGCGGGGTGAGCAACGGCATCACTGTCCGACCGGCCAGTGCGCCGGACGCCCGCAACCTGGCCGACCGGATCGTCGACGCCCTCGCCCGGGCCGGAGCGACCGAGGCCGAACGGGTCAGCGTCCGGGTGCACGGCGACACCGCGATCCTCGCCGGGTTGGTGCACTCGATGCCCGAACGGGCCGAGGTCGAGCAGGTGGCCTGGTCCGCACCGGGCATCCGGGAGGTGCAGAACCACATCGCGGTCGCCCCGGTGCTGCGCTGAACGGGCGCGGGCGCCCGCTCAGCGGGCGCTGAACGGGCGAGGAACCACCCGGGGTGGGTGAGCCCGTCTCACCCACCCCGGGAGCAGGCTGGTGGCATGAGTGATCCGAACGGGCTGATCCAACCGGGGCGCACCGCACCCGGTTTCACCCTGCCGGCCACCCCGGACGGGGCCCTGCTGGGGCCCGAGCAGTTCCGTGGCCGGCCGGTCGTGCTCGCCTTCTACCCCGCCGACTGGAGCCCGGTCTGCGGTGACCAGATGTCGCTCTACCAGTCGGCGGCACCCGTCTTCGCCCAGTACCAGGCGGTGGTGCTCGGCCTGTCGGTGGACAACATCTGGTCACACCGGGCGTTCGCGGAGAGCCGGGGCATCGAGTTTCCCCTGCTGTCCGACTTCGAGCCCAAGGGCGAGGTGGCCCGCCGCTACGGCGCGTACATGCCCAACGGTGAGGCGGCCCGCGCGCTCGTGGTGCTGGACCCGGCGGGGACGGTGACCTGGAGCTACCTGTCGCCGCCCGACGTCAACCCCGGCGCCGACGGGATCTTCGACGCGCTGGACCAACTCGCCGCCGATCGGAAGGTGATGGCCCGATGAGTACGCCACTGCAGGTCACCGCCCGACTTCGAGACCCGGTGACCACCGACGACCACATCCGGGGGCCGGCCGACGCGGCGGTGACCATCGTCGAGTACGGCGACTTCCAGTGCCAGTTCTGCGGCGCCGCGTACCCGAACCTGCACGAGTTGCTGCGGCAGCGGGCGGACACCGTACGGCTGGTCTACCGCTACTTCCCGATCGCCAACGTGCACCCGTACGCCGAACGGGCCGCCGAGACGGCCGAGGCCGCCGGGGTCCGGGGCCGGTTCTGGGAGATGCACGACTGGCTCTACGAGCATCAGGACCAGCTCGACCCGGTGCACCTCTCGCTCGGCGTCGAGCAGGTCGGCCTGCCTCCGGACGAGTTGAACGCCGAGGTGGAGAACCGTGCGCACGCGGACCGGGTGCGTCGGGACTTCGTGGGGGGCATCCGCAGCGGGGTGAACGGCACCCCGACCCTGTTCGTGAACGGCATCAGGCACGACGGCGGGTACGACCTGCCCGACCTGTTGACGGCAGCGGATGCCGCCGCCAACGCCTGACCCGCTCAGATCAGACGCAGCTCGCGCGCCCGCCGGACCGCCTCGCGCCGGCGGGTCGCGTCGAGTTTGCGGTAGATGTTGCGGACGTGGGTCTTGACGGTGTTGACCGAGAGGGACAGCTCGGCGGCGATCTCCACGTTGGACAGGATGCTCTGCAGGTAGCGCAGGATGGTCAGCTCCCGTTCGGTGAGCGGCTCGTCGAGCCCGCCCCCCGGCCCGGCGGTCGACCCGACGGGGCCCTGTCCCGCGCCCCGCACCAGGTCACTGACCAGCGTGAAGTGCGCGGTGCCCGCGTCCAGGTGCGCGGCCAGCAGGTCCCGTACCGGCGGTTCGGCGCGGGTGAAGACCCTGCGGCAGCCCTGCGGGCCGGCCAGGCTCAGCGTCTGCTCCAGGATCCGACCCGCCCGACGCCCGTCCCCGGCGCGCTGGGCCAGCACCGCGTCGAGCAGACCGGCGTCCAGGCGTACCGGTAACGGCCAGGCCGTCGCGGCCGGCGCCTGCCAGTCCGGCAGGGTCCGCTCGGCGATGGTGGCGTCGCCGGCCCGCAGCTGCACCTTCGCCAACGTCACGGCGAGCACCGGGTCGGCCCCCTCGTCGGTGGCGTCGGCCAGCAGGTCACGGGCCGAGTCCAGGTCGCCCCGCGCGGCCCGTAGTTCGGCCTCGGCGGCCCGCAGCAGGCCGGTCAGCTCGTCGGCGGACGGCCGGTCGGCCAACGCCTCCCGGGCCTGGACGAGCAGCCGCTGGCCGGTCGCCGGGTCGCCGGAGTCGCGGCGTAGCTGTGCCCGGCACAACGCGGCCACCGCCGCCGCCACCGGCTCGTCGGAGGCGGCGGCCAGCCAGTCGCCGCCCAGGGAGGGGTCGCCGGCCCAGCCGTGCGTGACGTCGAGCGCGGGAAGGGCGAGGGCGAGGTTCGCCTCGGCCTCCTCGGGCTGGTCGCGCAGCAGCGCCACCACGGCGAGAGCCAGGTACGCGTGGCAGCAGTCGAGCCGACAGGACCAGCCCCGACAGGGCGGCATGCCGAGCGCCTCCCTGGCCGCCTGCTCGGCTGCCCGCAGCTCGCCGCGCACAGCGAGCAGCAGCGCGGCGCGGCTTGCGGCGACCAGCTCGGTGCGCGGCCGGCCGGCTTCCCGCGCGGCTGCCCGGGCCCGCACGAACCGGGCGGTGGGCAGGGACCCGTCGGCCAACTCGACCAGACCCAGCGCCGTACCGGTGAACGCCCGCAGGTCCAGGTCGTCGGCGGCGCCTCCGCCACCGGCCGTCGGGGCGGAACTGGAAACCCCCGTCGGCAGCCGGGTGGGCGTGGCTTCCGCCGGGCGGGTGCGCAGCAGGCGGGCGGCTGCGGCCCGGGCCTCGGTGCGGTCGTCGGCGAGGCGGGCCACTGTCAGCTCCAACGCGGTGACCAACCGCAGGAACCGGTCCCGGCGCGGCACCGGCAGCCCTGCGGCGTGCCCGGCGGCGGCCCGCAGGTGACCGGTGGCGGCCGGCAGGTCACCGGCGTACGCGCGCTCGGCGGCGCAGGCCAGCGCCACCTCCGGGTCGGCCCGGATCACCTCCGCCGGCGGCGGGGTGGGCGCCGGGGCCTGCACCGGGTCCCGGTCGTAGCGGGTCAGCTCCGGCCAGTGCGCGACGAACAGGTCACCGGCCAGGTCCCAGCGGCCGGCGGCCAGGGCGTGCCGCAGCGCGTCGGCGGGCCGCCCGTCCCCCGCGTACCAGTCGGCGGCCCGAACGTGCAGGTCGCGTAGCTCGTCGACGGGCAACCGGGCGAGGTCGGCGCGGAGCAGCTCGGCGAGCAGGGAGTCGTACCGGTACCAGGGCGGCCGGGTGTCCTCCCGGTGCAGCAGACCACCGGTCCCGGCCAGGTCGGACAGCACCTGCCCGGCGTCGGAGCGGCCGGTCAGCGCCTCGGCCAGGTCGGCGCAGACGGTGTCGACGACAGCGGTACGGCGCAGCAGTTCCTCCTCGGCCGGGTCGAGCGTCGCCAGCACCTCCTCGCGCAGGTAGCCGGCGATCTCCGGGTGGTCTCCGCCGAACTGCCCCACCCAGCGTTCCGGGTCGGACTGTCCGCGTACCGCGAGGGCGGCGATGCGCAGCGCGGCCGGCCAGCCGCCGGTGCGCTCCCGCAGTCGGCGCACCGCGGTCGCCGGCAGCGCGGCGGCGTGGGCGGTGAGCAGGTCGGCCACCTCGTCGTCGGTGAACGCCAGCTCGTCCGGGCCGATCTCGGTCAGCTCGCCGGCGAGACGGAGCCGGTGCAGGGGCAGGTGCAGTCCGGCCCGCGCGCCGATCACCAGACGGAGCCGCCGCCCGGCATGCCGCAACAGGAACTCCAGGCCGGTCAACGCCGCCGGGTCGGCCACCCGGTGCAGGTCGTCCAGGATCAGCAGCACCGGCCGGTCGGCGGCGGCGAGCATGGCGGCCAGCGCCTCCAGTTGGTCGGGGCGCGGCGGCCGGTCGGGCACCGGCCCGCCCTCCGTCGCCCCGGTCGCCGAACGCAGCGCCGCGGCGAGGTACGCCCAGAGCCGGTCGGAGTCGTCGCCGGCCTCCACCGACATCCACGCCGAGACCGGGACGTCAGCCGACGAGACCGACAGGTCACCGGAGTCCGGCACCATCCCGCCCGGCTCCACGTCGGGCGGGATGGTGCCCAGCCGTGTCCAGGACGCGAGCAGGGTGGTCTTGCCCCAGCCGGCGGGAGCGGCGACCAGGGTGACCGGTCCCGCGCTGCCCTCGTCCAACCGGCGCAGCAGGCGGGGCCGGGCGACCACCGGCTCCGGCGGCACGGCCGGCGTCAGCCGGGACGCCAACAGCGGTGGCCCCGATGCCGGTTCGACCCGTACGTGATCCTGTTCCGGCACCCAGCCCCACCCCCACCACGCGCTCCGCCCCCGGTCGGCGAGCGGTTACCCGGCACGGGCCGGTTCACCCCTTCCGGGCGAGCGCGCTTCACCCGGGTGCGACCGACGATCGGGGGACGTGAACCGGGAGGACGGGTGGTACCGATGGGACGGCTGGTGCGGGCGGGACCCGCCCTCGGTGGGGCGGCGCTGGCCGGGGCGGCGCGGCTGCTGCGCGTACCCCGTCGGGGTGGCCGGCCTGGCGCGGACGGTGACGCCACGGCACGCCCCCGGCACGGCGCGGACGGCGACGCCGCGGCGTCGGCCCGGTGGGAGGTGGTGACCGTCGACCGGCCGCCGGAGCAGGTGCTGCCGGAGGGCCGCTGGCCGGAGCCGATGCGCCGCCTGGACGGGGCGGTCGAGGTGCGGGTGCGCCCGGCACCCGGTGACCGGGGCACCGAACTGGCCGCGCGACCGCTGGCCGGCGTCACACCGCCCACCGGGCTCGCCGCGCACGTCGTCGGCGACGACCCGGGTCTGCTGGTCCGCCGGACCCTACGCCAGATCAAGCAACGGGTGGAGGCCGGTGAGGTGCTCCGCGCGGACCGCTCGGCGCTGGACCGCCCCGAGGTCCCCGGGTGAGAGCGCTCTGTTGGGTGGCCGCCGGCGAACTGGCCGTACGCGAGGTCCCCGACCCGGAGCTGCGCAACGAGCGGGACGTCATCGTCCGGGTTCGGCGCAGCGCCACCTGCGGCGGTGACCTGCCGCTGCTGGCCGGCCGGCACCCGCTGCTGCGGCCCGGGGAGGTGCTCGGCGCGGAGTTCCTGGGCGAGGTGGTGGAGGTCGGCCCCGGGGTCCGCCGACACCGCGCCGGTGACCGGGTGGTCGTCGGTGCGAGCGTGGCCTGCGGCGGCTGCTGGTACTGCCGCCAGGGCCTGCACTCCTGCTGCGACAACGCCCACGCCGACCTGCCCAGCGCCGACCCCGACTGGGCCCGCTCCGACGCGGGCTGTTTCGGCCGGCCCCGGGCGGCGGGCGGTTTCGCGGGCGGCCACGCCGAGTACGTGCGGGTGCCGTACGCCGATGTGAGCGCCTTCCGGGTGCCGGACGCCGTCGCCGACGACCGGGCGGTGTTCGCGGCGGACGTGGCGCCGACCGGGTGGCTCGCGGCCGAGTTGGGTGCGGTGCGTCCCGGCGACGTGGTGGCGATCTGGGGCGCTGGGGCGGTGGGTCAGTTGACCGCCCGGGCGGCGGTGCTGCGCGGAGCCGCCCGGGTGCTGGTCGTGGACCGGCACGAGCAGCGGTTGCGGATGGCCGAGCGGCACTCCGACGCCGAGCCGCTCGACTACCGCCACACCGACGTCGCGGCCGAACTGCGCGACCGGAGCGGTGGGCGCGGGCCGGACGTGTGCGTGGTGGCGGTCGGCACGCCACCGGCCCGGTCGAGGGCGGACCGGTTCGGTGGCCAGCACGCCGACCGACCGGACGCGCTGCGTGAGGCCGTGCACGCGTGCCGCAAGAGCGGTGTGGTGGTGGTGCTCGGCGCGACGGGCGGGTTCGTCGACGCGTTCCCGCTGGGCGCGCTGACCGAGCGGCGGCTCACGCTGCGCGGGGCCGGTCGGCCGGATCTGCGGGACGTGCCGATGCTGCTGGACCGGATGGCCCGCGACGAGCTGCGGACCGAACACCTGGCCACCCACCGGCTGCCGTTGGCGCAGGGCCCCGAGGGGTACGCGCTGTTCCGGGACCGGGCCGACGGCTGCGTACGCGCCGTGTTCACGCCGTGACCGCCTCCTCGTGATCGCTGATCGGCGACCACGAATGGCAGACTCTGAGGATGACTGGCGAGCGAACGTACGACGTGGTGCTGTTCGGAGCGACCGGGTTCACCGGCGGCCTGACCGCTGAATACCTGGCCCGGCACGCGCCGGCCGAGCTGCGCTGGGCGTTGGCCGGGCGCAACCCGCAGCGCCTCGCCGCCGTCCGGGACCGGCTCACCGCGATCGACCCGGGCCTGGCCGACCTGCCGCTGCTCACCGCCGATGTGACCGACGCCGAGTCCCTGCGGGCGGTGGCGGAGAGCGCCCGGGTGGTGGCCAGCACTGTCGGCCCGTACGTCCACCACGGGGAGCCGCTGGTCGGGGCGTGCGCCCGGGCGGGCACCGACTACCTGGACATCACCGGGGAGCCGGAGTTCGTCGACCTCATGTACGTGCGTCACCACGCCGAGGCGGCACGCACCGGCGCGCGGCTGGTGCACGCCTGCGGCTTCGACTCCGTCCCGCACGACCTGGGCGTCTGGTTCACCGTCAAGCATCTGCCCGCCGACGTCCCGATCGCAGTGGACGGGTACGTGCGCGCCGGCGGTCGGTTCTCCGGCGGCACCTACCACTCGGCGCTCACCGCGTTCTCCCGTACCGGGCAGGCCAGCCAGGCCGCCCGGGACCGTCGGGCGGTCGAGCCGCGCCCCACCGACCGGCGCGTCCGGGCGGTGCCCGGCCGGCTGGCCCGCTCGGCGGAGCTGGGCATCTGGACCGTGCCGCTGCCGACCATCGACCCGCAGGTGGTCCGCCGCTCGGCAGCGGCTCGCAAGGAGTACGGCCCGGACTTCCGCTACCGGCACTTCGCCGCCGTGAAGCGGCTGCCCACCGTGCTGGCCGGCGCGGCCGGGCTCGGCGCGCTGATCGGGCTGGTGAAGCTGCCGCCCAGCCGACGCTGGCTGCTCGGCCGGCTCGCGTCCGGGCAGGGGCCCACGGCGGAGCAACGAGCGTCGTCCTGGTTCCGGGTCCGGTTCGTCGGCACCGGCGGCGGGCAGCGGGTGGTCACCGAGGTCGCCGGCGGTGACCCCGGCTACGACGAGACGGCGAAGATGCTCGCCGAGTCGGCGCTGTGCCTGGCGCTCGACGAGCTGCCGTCGACCGCCGGCCAGCTCACGCCGGTCGCCGCGATGGGTGACGCGCTGCTCGACCGGCTCGTCCGGGCCGGCCTCACCTTCCGGGTGCTCAAGCAGGAGACGCGGGAGCCCGCCGCTTGACCCTCAACCGGGTCGAGGGGGCAGGATGCCCAGCGTGAGTGACCTGCACAGCATCGGCGAGCTGGCCCGAGCCAGCGGCCTGACCGTCAGCGCACTGCGCTTCTACGACTCGGCGGGGGTGCTGGAGCCGACCCTGGTCGACCCGGTGACCGGCTACCGCTGGTACACCGAGGGGCAGATCGCCCCGGCCCGGCTGGTGGCCGGGCTGCGTCGGATCGGCATGCCGGTGCCGGAGATCGCCGCCGCGGTACGCGCCGAGCCGGCAGTGGTGCACCACCTGCTCGACGCGCACCTGCGTCGGCTGGCCGACGGGCTCAGCGACGCCCGCCGCGAGGTCGACCGGCTCCGCGCCCTGGTGGACCCGGCCCCGCCGACCGCCACCACACTCCTGGTCACCCCCACCGCCCTGGCCGCAGCGCTCGACGCGGTGCGCTTCGCCGTCGGCGTCGACCCGGAGCTGCCGATGCTGGCCGGGGTGCTGTTCGACGTGGAGTCCGACGGCGTCCGGCTCGTCGCCACCGACCGGTACCGGCTCGCGCTGGCTCGGGCCGCGGCCGACGTCGACGGGCCGCCCGTGCGGGTGTTCCTGCCGGTCGCCCTCGTCGACCAGCTCCGGCCGCTGCTCGACACCGGTGACACCTGGCCGGTACGGCTGACGGTGGCGGGCACGGACCTGCGGGTGCGGGTGGCCGACCGCACGCTGACCGCAACCGCCCTGCCGTACGACTTCCCGGACTACCACCGGCTGTTGCGTAAGTCCGTCGGCGAGCGGCCGACCGCGTGCCGGATCCCGGTGGACGTGGCCGCTCTGCGCGCCGCGCTGGCCGACCCGGCGGCACCCACTGTCGCCCTCGATTACGACGGCACGACCCGGGCGGTCACCGTGCTCGGCGTCGACGACCAGGGTGGGCTGCGGCTGCTTCCCGCCGCCGAGCTGGGCACCGACGCGCTGCGGGTCGGGGTGGACGGCGGTTACCTGCTGGACGCGCTGAACGCGGCCGGCGCGCCGCAACTGGTGCTGGAGCTGGATGGGCCGATCGCACCGCTGGCCGTACGGCGACCCGACGACGTCGACACCTACTCGGTGCTGATGCCGATCCGGCTGGAGAACCTCCCCGTCCCGGGCCGAGGGGGCCGCGACGGTAGCATCTGATGGTTCACCAGTGAACCCCGGACGGAGGCGTACGGAGCAGCATGCTCGACATGGAGTTGATCCGGAAGGATCGCGAGGCGGTGGCGACCGCGCTGGCGAAGCGTCTGGATCCCGCCGAGGTCACCCGTGCCCTGGACGAGATCCAGCGGCTCGACCAGGAACGCCGCGCCCTTATCACGGAGATCGACGCCGAGCGGCAGCGCCGCAAGGCCGAGGCCCGGGCGTACGCGCTGGCGTTGCGGGCCGGCGAGGAGCCGCAGGCCGCCGCACCGGAGGCGGAGCGTAAGCAGCTCGCCGACCTGGAGTCCCAGCTGGACGAGGTGCAGGCCCGGCTGCGCGACGCGATGAGTGAGCTGCCCAACCTGCCCAGCGACGACGTCGTGGCCGGTGGCAAGGAAGCCAACCGGGTGGTGAAGACCTTCGGTGAGCCGCCGGTGATCGAGAAGGTCCGCGACCACGTGGAGCTGAGCCGCGCGTTGGGCCTGGTCGACTACGAGCGGGGGGTCAAGCTCGGCGGGTCCGGTTTCTGGATCTACACCGGGGTCGGCGCCCGGCTGGAGTGGGCGCTGCTCAACTACTTCGTCGACCAGCACATCAGGGCCGGCTACGAGTTCCTGCTCCCGCCGCACCTGCTGCTGGATTCGGCCGGCTTCGCCGCCGGGCAGTTCCCCAAGTTCTACGACGACGTCTACCACCTGGACTCGGCGTCCGCCCCGCGCGGGCAGTTCCTGCTGCCCACGTCGGAGACGGCGATCCTCGGCGCGTACCAGGACGAGATCCTGGAGACCCCGAAGCTGCCGTTGAAGGCGTTCGCGTACACCCCGTGCTACCGACGGGAGTCCGCCGGCTCGCACTCGGACGAGCGCGGCACGGTGCGGGGGCACCAGTTCAACAAGGTGGAGATCTTCCAGTTCACCCTGCCGGAGCAGGCCGACGCGGCGCTGGAGGAGATGCTCGCCCACGCCGAGAGCCTGGTCGAAGGGCTGGGGCTGCACTACCAGCGCACGCTGCTCTCGGCCGGTGACGCCAGCGCCTCGATGAAGAAGACCCTCGACATCGAGGTGTGGATGCCGAGCACGGGCAAGTACAAGGAGGTGTCGTCGGTCTCCTGGGCCGGCGACTACCAGGCGCGTCGCGCGGCCATCCGTTACCGGGAGCCGGGCGGCAAGCAGACCCGCTTCGTGCACACCCTCAACGGTTCGGCACTGGCCACCAGCCGGCTCTTCCCGGCCATCCTGGAGCAGAATCAGCAGGCCGACGGCAGTGTCCTGGTCCCCAAGGTCCTCCAGGACCGCCTGGGCACCGACCGTCTGACCCCCCTGCGCTAGCCGGCCCCCGAAGCGGTCGACGGCGGCGGGGCCGGTGCGGACGCACCGGCCCCGCCGCCGTCCATTCGGGCCACGGGTGTCACGCCGTGGTCAGTCCCGACGCGGAGCCGTTCCGGCTCCTGCGCGCACGGGCGGTGCCGGTTCAGGCACCGAACACCTCCGCGTGGGTCAGCCGGGCGTCACCGGGCCGCCAGTCGGCGACCGCGATCGCCACGTACCGCGCGGAGGACGTGATCGCGATGGTGGTGTCGGGTCGCGGCTTCGGGACCGAGGCGACCGTCAGGTAGCCGAGACCGTCGGTCGAGGTGGCCAGGGTGACCGGCGGCCGCCGGCCGGGAGTCCAGGTCAGTCGGACCGAGGCCAGATCCTCCAGCGATCCGAGGTCGATCACCATCCGGCCGTTCGGGCCGGGCTGCCAGGCCGTCCCCGGGTCGCCGTCGACGGCAGCCGACGGGTCGGTCATGCCGGCCGGGAGCGGTGACGTCGGGTAGGTCGTCCGAGACCGGGCCAGGTCGCTGGTCGGCGTCACCGTCCCACCCGCGAACGCGACGTCCTTGCTGTGTCCGGCGGGAACCGTCACTCGCTGTCGGACACCGCCGGCCGCGGACTCCACCTGCACCTTCACGACGTGCCCGGCGGGGGCGGTGACTCGCAGGTGGTGCGAGTCGGTGACGTCGAACCGGGTACCGGCGGGAATCGCCTTCTCGGGCTGTGCCGCGGTCGCGGTGAACCGGGGCGGCTCGACCCGTGCGGTCGCGGCGGCAAGGTCGACCTGGTAGTCGGTGGTCCCCGATCCGGTGACCTGGCTTCCGCGGTACAGCCGCAGTGTGGCGTGCTGCGGAAGCGTGACGGCCGCCGTCGTGATGTCGTCGTCGGACAGGTTGAACAGGCTCAGGTGTCCGTCCGCGTCACTCACCCGCAACGCCTCCGGACCGCCGCTGGGTAGGGTTCGGGACGCCGCGGCGGCCAGAGCCGACCTGTTCGCGCCCGCGTACCCCTCGACGATCAGCCGAGTGCTGCCGGTGGCCGGTCCGGTGGACAGGGTGACGGTGGTGGCGGTCACGATGATCGGATTCTGGGCGTTGTGGACCACCAGGCCCGCTCGTCCGTCGACGTCCAGCCAGGAGCCGGCGATGGTCGGGCTGTCCGGCACGACCGCCGCGTCGCTCCAGTTGGTGCCGTCGAGAGAGGTCTGGACGACATAGCGGGTGCCGTACGCGGCCTCCCAGTCCAGGCGTACGCCGCTGATGTCGACGGGCTCGCCGAGGTCGACGGCGAGCCAGCTGTCCGTGCGGCCGCGTTCCTCACGGGCGACCGCCCAGCGGGTGGAGGGGTTGCCGTCGGTCGCGCGCGCTGCCGGGTAGGCGGGGTCGGCGGACGAGGCCGTGGTGGGCCGGCCGACGGCGAGGTCGACCCCGCCGGCGTCGAGCACGGCGAAGGCGAACAGCGAGTAGCCGTACTGGTTGACGGGTGATCGGCCGAGCATCCGCACGTACCGGGCGGAACGAGGCGCGAAGCTGATCTGGTCGGTGCCGCCGTCGCCGACGCCCTGTTGTCCAGCCAGGGTGACGGACCCCTGTTCGCCGGTGAAGGTACGGGTGCCGGTGAGCCCGGGTACGCCGGGCATGTCCAGGTTGAACAGGGTGAGCGTGCCCTCATCGGCACCAGTGCCGGTGGTGGCGTACACGACCGTACCGGTGGGCAGCGTGACGTATCCGGCGGTGCCGCCGGCGACGCGGAGCACGGTCGCCGTGGCGTCGATTCCGTCCCGGGCCACTGTGTACGCGGCGGAGGTGCGGCCGAGGACCGGCGCGGACTGCCTCGGCAGCAGTGCGGCGGCCCGGGTGTCGAACAACCAGTTGTCGTGGGCGGGTGCCCACTGGAACGAGACGAATCCGGTCTTGCTGACCGCCGCGGCGAAGGCGGTCGGGGTCTGGTGGGCGGTCAGCCCGGCCTGCTCCCCGAAGTCCCGGGTGCCCGCCGCCGTCGCGAAGAACGTGGTGCTGGGGACCGGCTCGACCACGCCACCGTTGGCTGCCCGCCAGGAGTGGAAGAGATAACTGATGGCGAGTTCGGCCCGGGCTTCGGGCTCGTACTTCGGCTCGCCGCTGAACTTGGTGAGCCGATTCTCGGGCGGGTAGTTCAGGTAGGGCATGAGCCGCTCGGCGAGGTCCGCCTCGGCTCGTGCGGCATGCCGGTCGCCCTGGACCTGCGCGAGGAAGGCGAGCGGCAGGACGTCACGGCCGTACAGGTGGTAGCGGTCGGCGACCATCGGCATGAAGGGTTCGCCGGCGTCGCTGGCCAGCAGCCGCATGGTCCGCCACAGTTGGGCGCCGCTGGGCTGCCGGGTGAGTGCCTCGGGGAGCGGTTGGCCGGCGGTCAGGAAGTGCGCCGCGGTACGACCCGCGGTGCGCCACAGTTCCTCCTGGTAGTGCGGGCCGAAGGAGCCGTGATTCTCGACGAGGAACGAGTCGTGGATGTTGTGGGCGGTGTTCCAGTCGGCGACCGCCCGCCCGTCGACGACGGCGGGGTTGGCGCGGTCGGCTGCCGGTAGTCCGCTCGCGTTGAGCGTCCACATCGAGAACCGCTCGCGCCACGCCTCGGCGGCAGGGTCGTCTGTCGCCCAGGCCAGGCCGGGCGCGATCGCCTGGGCGTAGACCCCCATCTCCTCGAGCTTGGTGTCACCGATCCAACCACCGGTGAGGCCGTTCGGCGTCCAACTGCCACTCAGCGGGTCGTTACCGGTGCCGAGGGAATGGGCGTACGCGGCCTGTCCCCGGGCGATGCGGTCGACGTTGTTGCGGGTCACCTCGTCCAGTTCGGACCAGAGCAGTCGGGCGGCCAGGACGAAGTACAGCTCGAAGGTGCTGTCCCAGAACAGCTGACGGCCCCACTCGGTGCCGCCGGTGAGCCGGTTGGTGGCCGCGAACCGGCGGATGGTGGCGACGGTACGGGCGTGCAGCGTGTCCCGGTCGACGCCTGCTGCCGCCGCGTCGTACCCGGGCGAGATGAGCAGGACCGCGTTACCGAGGACGACCGCGAACCGGAAGTCCGCGAGGCGGTACGCGTTGATCGCCGGATCCCATTGCTCCTCGGCCCATCGGGTGTGGGCGAGCAGCAGCGCGTGGTAGGTGTTGGCAACCGGGCCAGTGGCCGCAGCGGGTGACGTGGGGGTGGTTGGCGCGGCCTGGGCGGCGGCGGGTCGGGCGATGGCGAGTCCAGCGCCGACGGCGCTGCCAAGGAGGAGGAGCCGCCGCCTGCTCAACTCGAATTCCGATATACGCATGGTGGCCCTTCGGTGTGACAACGTTGTCAGCCCAGCCTCCGATGATCGTTTCCCGATGTCAAGACCACCGCGTTACCTCAGATCCCCACCGCGCCCTCATGGTCGATCATGGAGTTGTCGCCCGTCACCCCGGCGTGTCGCGGCGACAACTCCATGATCAACAGGTGCTGGGGTCGGGCGGTGGGCGCGCTTAAGCAGGAGCGCGGCCAGGAGCAACGTGGCCAGGGCGGCCAGCAGCACCGCCGGGCCGATCCGGTCCAGGGCGTCGGCCAGGGCTCGCTGGACCTGGGCGGCCACCCGGATGACCGGGTCGTGCAGGACGTCGCGGCGGCCGGCGGCGAGCCGTAGCTCGTACCAGCCGTACCAGGCGACGTAGCAGCCGGCGACCAGCAGCACCAGTCCACTGAGGCGGGGCACCAGCGCGCCGGCGACGCGCAGCCGGGCCACCAGGCCGTCGCGCACCAGCGCCACCCCGAGCGCGGCGACCGCGACCACCAGACCCATCCCGAGGGCGTACGCGCCGAACAGCGCCAACCCCTGACCGGTCGAGCCGGCCTGGAGGCTGGTCACCACGATGGCCAGGAACGGCGCGATGGCGCAGCCGAGCGACGCCAACGCGTACGCGGCACCGAACAGCACCATCGACGGCCAGGAGCGGGTCAGCCGAGGTGCCCGGGCCGACCAGCCGGGTGCGGGCAGCCGCCGACCGGCGAGCAACCAGCAGCCGGCCACCACCAGCAGCACGCCGAGCGCCACGGTCAACCACGGCAGCCGGGGTCGCAGCCAGCCGGCCAGCGGCGCCAGCGCCAGGCCGAACGCGCCGAACACCAGCACGTACCCCACTGTCAGCCCGGCCGCCGCGGTGAGCGCGCGGCCGACCGCGCCGCGGGTGTCCGACGTCCCGGCGACCAACAGCGAGAGGTACGCGGGCAGCAACGCGAAGCCGCACGGGTTGACAGCGCCGAGCATGCCGGCGGTCAGCGCGAGCAGCAGTGCGGCGGTCACGCCCCGGCCAGTGCGGCGACCTTGGCGGTGAGCGCCTCACCGTCCAGGAAGCCGTGGTGCACGACAGCGCCGTTCCGGTCGATGATCACGAAGATGCTCTGCTCGGTCACCTTGAACCGCTTCCAGAGCGCGCCCTTGGTGTCCTCGATCTGCGACGTCGCGCCGAGGTCGAACTCGGTGACGAACTCCTTCATGGCCTTCCGCTCGCCCAGCCCGGCGACGCCGACGATCGGCACGGTGTCCCGGTATCGGGGTTCGATCTCGGCCACCGTCCAGGCCTGGCTGGCGCAGGTGGCGCACCATGGCGCCCAGAACCACAGCACCACCGGTTTGCCGGCGAGCCGTGCCGCGTCGAACGCCGCCCCGCCGAGCGTGGTCCCGGTGAAGCGCAGCACGTCCGGGACCTGCGCCGGAGCGGCCGGCGGCCCGCCGGTCGGCGTGGACGCCGCCCCGGTCGGTGCGGGTGGCGCCCCGGTCGTGGTGGACGGGGCACCGGTCGACGCCGGGGCCGACCCGGCGGCGGCGGGCCCACCCGGCGCGGTGCCGGTACAGGCGGCGACACCGAACAGGGCCACCACGAGCGCCCCGGCGGCAGCCGCCCGGCGTACCTGCCCGGCCGCGGTCCCGCGGCGTGACTGCCCGGCCCCTGTCCACGCCATGCTGATCCGCATCCGTTTCTCCGTTCCGGTCCGGAAGGGACCCCTGCTGGGCCTGATGCTCGGCTATTCGGCCTTGGCGAGTCGGAGAGCCAACTCCGGGCAGACCTTGACCGCCTTCAGCGCGCCCTCGCGCAGCCAGGTCGGCACGGGGGTGGCCGGGAAGGCCGGATATCCGTTCGCGTCGAGCCGGATGAAGTCCGGTACGACGTGCGCGCAGAGACCGTGCCCGTCGCAGCGGGACCAGTCCAGGGTGAGCTTCTGCGGATTCGCGTCGGGTGCGCCCGGCAGCCCCATCATGCCCTTCACCCGTCGGCCACAGCCGTCGCCGGTGCTGTGCAGCCGCAGGTCGTCGACGAAGACCTCGATCGCGGAGAGCGCGAACCGGGCGGTGCCGTCGGGGTGACTGCACGCGCCCCGGCCCTTCACCTCGCCGGCGGCGGCGCGCACCACGTCCGCCGGTTGGCTGCCGGCCACGGCCAGGTCCACCGCGCGGGCCAGGTCCGGCAGGCCCATCTTGCACGGCCCGCACTGGCCGGCGGACTCACCGGCCAGGTAACGCACCACCTGGGCGGCCTCACCGAGCGGGCAGGTGTCGACGCCGAGCGGGACGATGATGCCCGCGCCGAGGGTGCCGCCGACAGCGGCCAGACCCTTGCGGGATACCTCGGCCTTCTCCGCCGCCTCCGGGGTGATCCACTTGCCGTGGTAGCCGCCCATGAGGATGCCCTGGACGTCCGGCACCTCGCACAGGTCGAGGACGTCGCGCAGCGGCATGCCGGCGGTGCACTCCACCACGGCCGGTCGGCCCGCCGCGCCGGTCACCGTGAGCAGCACGGTGCCCGGCTCATCGTCGGTGCCGAGCGCCGCGTACTCGTACGGGCCCAGTCGGGCACCGATGGCGAGCTGCGCAAACGTCTCGGCGTTGGACAGCAGGGTGGGCAGGCCGCTGACCCCGGCGTCGCTGGAGCGCTTCTTGGTGCCCGGCGGAATGTGCGGCAGCCCGTTGATGCCGTTGACGAGTGCGCCGCCCTCGCCGGAGATGAACCGGTGCGGCACTGTGACGATCGTCGTCTGCACCGGCATCCGGCGCTCATCGAGCGCGTCCATCAGTGAGTCCCGGCCGACCCCGTCGTCCGCCACGCCGATCACGATCTCGTCGGCGTCCAGCGCGTACGCGGCCAGCGCGGCCCCGTCCAGGATCAGGTGCGGGGCGCGGGTCAGCAGCACCTTGTCCTTCCAGCTGGCCGGCTCCCCCTCGGTGGCGTTGACGACCACCACGGCGGCCAGGTCCTGCCGCTCGCAGGACTCCAGCACCGCGCGCATCTTGCGGGCGAACGGGAACCCCGCCCCGCCCTTGCCCTTGAGCTGCATGCCCTCGGCGAGCTGGAGCAGCTGCGCGGGCTCCATCGGGCCGATCGGTCCGTGCACCTCCTCGTGCGCGCGCAGGTCGAGTCGGCCGTACTCGGCGAAGCCGGCGGTGAGCCGGGGCTCACCCACACAGGCGACAGGTGGCACGGCGGTCCGCATCACTTCGCCTCACCCCGCAGCCCGGCCCAGTACGCCCCGTCCACCGCGTCTGCGCTGGCCTTGCGGCGCTTGGACTTGCCCTCGCCGGCTGCCCGCTTGGCGCGGCGGGACGCCAGGTCGACAAGGGTCGGGGTGTCGTCGACGGGCGGCGCCACCTCGTCCGGCACGTACCGGGCCGGCGGACGCCAGTAGTCCGGCTCCTCGGGCAGGTCGTCGTCGATGCTGTGCCGGCCGCTGCCGCTGCGGGGCGCCGACGAAATCGGCTCGGCGGAGACCGGGCCGGCGGAGATCGGCTCGTCGGCCTGCCACCGGCGCGGGCTGTCCCAGGGCTCCTCGGGCTCGTCGAGGGCCGGCAGCGGCGGCGCCGAGTAACGGCTGCCGTCGTCCTCGCTGCGGGACCGGCGACGGGTCCGCTCGGCGGCCGGCTCCTCGGCGCGGCGCCGTCCGGTCGGCACGGCCTCGTCGCGGGTACGCGAGGCGCGCCGCCGGGTCACCGGCTCGACCTCCTCCTCGTCGCGTCGACGGGTGTCGGTCTCCTCCACGCTGCGGCGGGCCGACCGGCGGGGCGTCGACTCCTCCTCGGCACGTCGGCCGCGCGAGGACCGTTCGGTGTCGCGGCGGGCGGCCGGCTCCTCCTCCCGCCGACGGCGGCTCGGCCGGGCCGGCTCGACGAGGGAACCGGGCTCGGGCACCACCGGGACGGTGAACCGTTCCGGATCGCGCCGCGCGGCCGGCGCGGCCCAGGTGGCGGTGGTGGTGTCCGCCCAGGCGGGACGCTTCTCGGCGGCCTTCGGGCGCCGACCCAACCCGGCCAGCAGCGATCTGGCGGTCTTCGCCTCCTCGGCCCGGCCGACCATCACCGCGTTGCGCACCGCTGCCTGGTGCTGCTCGCGGCTGCGCCGACCGATGCTGACCGAGAACCGGACCAGCAGGGCCAGCACCACCAGCAGAATGCAGCCCAGGTAGCTGAACATCACCCAGGGTGCTGCGGCCCGACCGGCGTTGAGGCCGTGCACCACGGCGAAGGGCCAGGCCAGGTACGCGACGGAGTGCATGGCCCGCCACACCCACTTCGGACCGACGCCCGCGAAGCGGGCACGGATGATGCCGGTCCAGATCACGCTGACCATCAGCAGCGCCGCCACAGTGCCGAGCCCGATGTAGAGCCCACGGCCGCCGACGAACGGAACGACCGCGTCGGTCGCCGCCGCCCGCCCGGTGGCGATCTTGGTGAGAACGTGGAAGCCGAGCCCGGCCACGCCCAGCACACCGGTGGCCCGGTGCGCCGACTGCATCAGCACCCGGTGCGGGATGCGCAGCACCAGCCGGTCGGTGGCGAGCAGACCGAGCATCACGGTGAGGCTCAACGCCACCAGGGAGATGACCCCGGCGAAGAACTCGGTGAAGAAGAAGCCGTACGCGTACGCCGTCTGACCGACGCCGGTCAGCATGATCGCCGCCCAGAGCGCGGCGAGCACCGACGCGATCAGCAGGGCGCTCGCCGACCGTGACGGGGCGCGCACCCCCCGACTGCTGGCGCTGGTCCGGACCGTCGCCGCCTTCTTGTCCTGCTCTGCCCGGGCCATCTGCTCCTCGATCGTCTCGCGGCGGCGCACCACCGGCCGACCCCTGCTCCCCCATCCAGTACGGACCGGCGCGGCGCGCGGATCACCTGCGGAAGGAAATTTCTGGGCCGGAATCGAACCGAGGGGCGCGGCCGTGCGTTCCACCCGCTTCCACCCACCGATCAGGACAGTGACGAATGCCCATGCATTGACAGTCCTCGCAACACGCTTGTAATCTTTCAGCAATTTTCAGTCAGGCTTGCAAGATCCCGGCAAGCCCGGCACTCCCCCACCGCACCACCACCCCCGCTCCCGTCAGGAGTCCCCATGCACCGACGTCGACGTGGTTCGGCGCTCCTCGCCCTCGGCCTGATCGCCAGCCTGCTCGTCCCCACCGCCGTGACGGCACCCCCGGCCGTCGCCGCCCCGTCCGGCGGCAAGAAGGTCATCGTCCAGCTCTTCGAGTGGAACTGGCCCTCCGTGGCCAGCGAGTGCCAGAGCACCCTCGGCCCGAAGGGCTACGGCTACGTGCAGGTCTCGCCCCCGCAGGAGCACGTGCGGGGCAACCAGTGGTGGCTGGCGTACCAGCCGGTCAGCTATCGGATCGAGTCCCGCAAGGGCACCCGGGCCCAGTTCCAGTCGATGGTGAACACCTGCCACGCGGCCGGGGTCAAGGTGATCGTCGACGCGGTGATCAACCACATGTCCGGTCAGGACAACGGCGGCACCGGCTGGGCCGGCTCGTCCTACTCGCACTACGACTACCCGGGCATCTACCAGACCCAGGACTTCCACCACTGCGGGCGCAACGGCGGCGACGACATCGCCAACTACAACGACCGGTACGAGGTGCAGAACTGTGAACTGGTCAACCTCTCGGACCTCAAGACCGAGTCGGACTACGTCCGTACGAAGATCGCCTCGTACCTGAACGACCTGCTCTCGCTCGGCGTCGACGGCTTCCGGATGGACGCCAGCAAGCACATGCCGGCCGCCGACATCGCCGCCATCAGGGGCAAGCTGTCCCGCTCCGCGTACATCGTGCAGGAGGTCATCCACGGTGCCGGAGAGCCGGTCCAGCCGACCGAGTACACCGGCAACGGTGACGTGCACGAGTTCCGCTACGGCAAGGACCTGGCCCGGGTGTTCCGCTCCGAGCGGTTGGCGTACCTGCGCAACTTCGGCGAGGGCTGGGGGCACCTGCCCACCGGCCCGGCCTCGGTGTTCGTCGACAACCACGACACCCAGCGCGACTCCGGTGGGGTGCTGACCTACCGCGACCGGGGCATCTACGCGCTGGCGAACGCCTTCATGCTGGCCTGGCCGTACGGCTCTCCGACCGTCATGTCCAGCTACACCTTCAGCAACCGGGACGCCGGCCCACCGTCGGACGGCGCCAACAAGACGCTCAACGCCACCTGTTACTCCGGCTGGGAGTGCGAACACCGCTGGCCGGTGATCGCCAACATGGTCGGCTTCCGCAACGCCACCGAGGGTGCCGGCGTGGCCAACTGGTACGACAACGGCAACAACCACATCGCGTTCAGCCGCAGCGGCAAGGGCTTCCTCACCGTCAACGACGAGGACGCGGCGGTGAACGGCCGCTCCTACTACACGGGGTTGCCCGCCGGTCGGTACTGCGACGTCATCCACGGCACCTACGCGGGTGGGACGTGCAGCGGTCCGGTGATCACGGTGGACGGTAACGGCTGGTTCGCGGCGAACGTGCCGGCGCACGACGCCGTGGCCATCCACATCGGCGCGCGGGTCTGACGCGATCGGGGCCTCCGGACGGCGGGTCTCGCCGAACCGGGGGCCCCGAAGCATCCGCCACCATAGAGTGGTTTCGTGCCGTTTGACCGAAAGACTCCGTACCGCCGTCGCGGCGTCTGGGTGGCCGCCGCGATCGGCGTACCCGCGCTGCTGGTGACCGCGCTGCTGGTCGGCCAGGCCCTCACCCCGAGCTCGACGGCCCCCGACGACCGCGACGTGGTGGCAGCCGACCCCACTCCGAGCAGTGTGGAGCAGAGCCCGGAGGAGTCGATCCCGCCGGCCGCGCCCGCCCCGGACGGGCTGCCGGTTGTCGACTACGACCCCGCCCCCGGTGGGTTCCCCGCCGATCCGTTCGCCATGGACGTCACACCGCTGGCCGACGGCGCGCACCCGACCAGACGGATCGCCGCGTACGACGCGCCCGGCGGTCGGCCGCGCGCCTTCCTCGAACCGACCATCCGCGGCGTCGAGCTGACCATGCCGATCGCCCAGCGGCGCGCCGGCTGGACGGCGGTCCTGCTGCCCTCGGCCAACCGCCGCCTCGCCTGGCTGCCGCCCGGCGGCTTCGAGACGGTGCCGCTGCGCGACCAGATCGTGGTGGAACGCAAGGTCCACCGGCTCACCTGGTACCGGGCCGGCAAGGCGGTGCGCTCCTGGGAGGTCAGCCTCGGCCAGTCGGGCCAGGAGACCCCGCTGGGGCGGACCTTCATCCTGGGCCGCACCCCACCGCCGGAGGAGGTCTACGGCGGGGTGGACATCTACGCCCTCGGTTCGGTGCCCGACGACCCCGAGTCGGTGCCGTCCGGGCTGCGCGGCGCGCACATCGGGGTGCACACCTGGCACAACGACGACGAGCTGGGCGAGAACACCACCAACGGCTGCATCCGGCTGACCCCCAGCGGTCAACGGGAACTGCTCGCCGAGGTCCGCCCCGGCAGCAGCGTCGTCGTCGTCGACCAACTGGCCGCCCCACCGCCGACCGCCTGAGCACCGGCTCGCACGGTCACTCGCCGAGCAGCCAGCCGTTCTGCTCGGCGACCCGGATCGCGTCGGCCCGGTTACGGGCACCGGTCTTGCCGATCGCCGCCGACAGGTGGTTGCGTACCGTCCCCTCGGACAGGTGCAACGCCCTGGCCAGGTCGGCGACGCTGCCACCGCCCCGGGCCGTCCGCAGCACCTCGGTCTCCCGCTCGGTCAGCGGGCTGAGCCCGGCGGCCAGCGTCTCCGCGGCCAGCGTCGGGTCGACCACCCGCAGCCCGGCGTGCACCCGGCGGACCGCGTCGGCGAGCTGCCGGGCCGGCGTGTCCTTGACCACGAAACCGCTCGCACCGGCCTCCATGGCCCGCCGCAGGTAGCCGGGTCGACCGAAGGTGGTCACCACCAGCACCCGGCAGGTCGGCAGCGCGGCCCGCAACGCCGCGGTGGCGGCGATCCCGTCCAGGCCGGGCATCTCCACGTCCAGCAGAGCCACGTCCGGAGCGCTGCGTCGGGCCTCGGGCACCACCTCGTCGCCCCGGCCGACCTCGGCGACCACCGTCAGGTCCTCCTCCAACGAGAGCAGGGCGGCCAGTGCACCCCGGACCAGCGCCTGGTCGTCGGCGAGCAACAGCCGGATCGGCGTGGAGCCGCCGCTCACCGTGCCTCCCCCGGCGCGTGCACCCGCAGCAGAAAACCGTCGCCCGTCGGACGCCGGCCGACGGTCACCACAGCGTCCAGCCGCCGCGCCCGCTCCCGCAGGCCCACCAGCCCGTGCCCGCTTGGGTCGGGAGTGGACGGCTCGCCACCGTCGTCACTGATCTCGACCCGATCCGGGTGCACCCGAATGACGCAGCACCGCGCCCCGCTGTGCCGGACCACGTTGGTCACCCCCTCCCGTACCGCCCAGCCGAACAACCGGTCCCACTCCTGCGGCAGCTCGGGCACCTCGGTCGACACGTCCGCCGCGATGCCCGCCGAGGCCAGCGCGGAGCGGGCGCCGGCAAGCTCCGCGGCGAGGCTGACCTCGCGGTACGCCCCGACCGTCTGTCGTACGTCGGCCAGCGCGGCCCGGGCCAGCGCCTCCACCTCGGCGATCTCGGTGGCGGCCCGCTCCCGGTCGACCTCGATCAGACGCCCGGCCAACTCGGCCTTGATCGCCACCACGGTCAGCGAGTGCCCGAGGATGTCGTGCAGGTCGCGGGCGGCACGGGACCGCTCCTCGGCGACCGCGAGCCGACCGATCTCCTGCTGGGCGGCCCGGAGTTCGCTGTTGCGCTGCGCCAGCCGGGACACCCCGAACATGGCGAACGAGGCGAGCAGCACCGCCCAGACGATGCCGTGCTCCGCCTCCCACCCCGTCACCAGCCAGGACGCCAGCGCGGGAGTCAACGCGCAGAGCACGACGGTGACCAACGCCTCCCATGGAGGCAGCAGGAACACCGCCGCCGCCGCCACGTAGACCAGGGTGGCCAGCCAGTCCCCTCCGGTGCCCGGGAGACTGGCCAGGCCCACCGCGAGCAGCAGCGCCAGCCCCGGCCCGCGCCCGGCCGGCCGGGATGGGCGACAGGGACTGGCGCAGCTTGCGCGCCCACTGGAACAGCAACACGTAGCCGATGCCGAAGACGACAAGAGCCACCACACCGAGGATCCGCCGCCACAGCTCCGGCTGGTGCAGGGCGGTGGCGAGCGGCACGTTGAGGAAGAACAGCCACACGGCGCCCAGCAGCCAGCCGATGACCCGCCAGTGGCGGTTCATCGGCTGCGGCTGACCGGTCGAGAGGTCCATCGGTTCACGCTAGCGGTCGCGGCCGGTCAGACCCGCGCGGTGTCCCGGCGGAACAGCCGGGCCGCGCCGACACCGAACAGCAGCGCCCAGACGACGAGGTTCGCCACCGCTGCCATGCTCACCCCGTCGCCGGTCAACGGGGCACGGGCCAGCACGCCCATGCCGTACACCGGGGTGAACTTCGCGACCTGCTGGAGCACGTCCGGCAGCACCTCGACCGGGACGAACAGCCCGCCGAACATGGCCAGCACCGCCAGCACGGGGCCGATGATCTGCATGACGTTCTCGGCCGGCGCCAGGTAGCCGATGAAGAGACCGAACGCGGCGAAGACCAGTGAGCCGACCCAGGCGGCGAGCCCGGACAGCAGCCAGACGTACGCCGGGACGCGGACGCCGGCCACGGCACCCACCAGGAACTCGATGACCACCGCGAGCAGACCGAGGCTCATCGCGGTGATGAGCTTGGTCGCCACGTACGCCGCCGGGCGCAGCGGGGTGAGCCGCAGTTGTCGGCTCCAACCCAGGGCCCGTTCGGTGGCCACCGCGCCACCGACACTGGTGGTGGCCACCATCGCCGCGTAGACGGCCAGGCTGATCATGACGTACGCCGTCACCGGCCGACCGTTGTCCAGTGACTGCCCGCCCTGCGGCAGGCCGAAGATGAGGAAGAAGACGCCCGGCATGATCAGCGTGAAGGCGAGGGTGCGGCGGTTGCGCAGCACCCGGCGCAACTCGATGCCCAGGGCGCCGGGAGCGAACCCGCCCAGCGCGGGCAGCCGACGGTCCGGCTCGGTGACAGCGGCGCGGGTGGGGGTGGAGGTGGTCATCTCAGGCTCCGGTCTGCGCTGTGGTCAGGGCGAGGAAGGCGTCCTCGAGGTTGCGGGAGGTGATCTCGACGTCCCGGGCGGCGGTCCGGGTCAGCAGGTGCCGGGCGACGGCATCCGAGTCGCCGGTCCGTACCAGCACGCTGTCGCCGCGCACCTCGACGGCGTCCACGCCGGGCAGCGCGGCGAGCGCGGCCTGGTCGGCACCGGGCAGGGTGGCCCGCACGGTACGGCCGGCGGCCAGGTTCTTGATCTCCGCAGTGGTGCCGTCGGCGACGATGCGTCCCTGCCGGACCAGCACGATCCGGTCGGCGTACGCGTCCGCCTCGTCGAGGTAGTGGGTGGCGAAGATGACGGTCCGCCCGCGCCGGGCGTCACGGCGGAGGGCCTGCCAGAAGTCGCGCCGACCCTCGACGTCCATGCCGGTGGTCGGCTCGTCGAGCACCATCAGGTCCGGGTCGGGCAGCAGGGCCAGCGCGAAGCGCAACCGCTGCTGCTGACCGCCGGAGCAGCGCCCGACCACCCGGTCGGCGATGTCGGTGATACCGGCCCGCTCCAGCACCTCCGCCGCCGGGCGGGTGTGCCGGTAGAAGTGCGCGGTCATCCGCACCGTCTCGCCCACGGTGAGGTCCTTGAGCAGCCCACCGGTCTGGAGTACGGCGGCGACGCGACCTCGGGCCACCGCGTCGTCAGGGGTGCCACCGAGGACGCGGACGGTGCCCGTGTCCGGGCGGGACAGCCCGAGCAGCATGTCGATGGTGGTGGTCTTGCCCGCGCCGTTCGGGCCGAGGAACGCCACCACCTCGCCGGGCCGCACCCGAAGGCTCAACCCGTCGACAGCGGTGACCGCGCCGAAGCTCTTGGTGAGGCCGTCCAACTCGACAGCCGGATGCGTACTGGTCATGCCAGTCATGCTCCGGCGGCGCGTACCCCGATGCCCGGAGCGGTCGTCACGCTCCGACCGTGACATTTGTCAGGGGCCCGTTCCCCGGAGGGTTTCCCCGCCCGGCAGCGGGTAACCGCCGGGCCGAAGCCGCGACACCGGGAGGACGCGATGGGTGCCACGCCGCAGGCTCAGGTCGACACGATCGTGCTGATCCACGGGCTCTGGATGACGCCGCGCAGCTGGGAGGGGTGGGCCCAGCGGTACACCGAACGCGGCATGCACGTCATCGCCCCGGCCTGGCCCGGCATGGACCGGTCCGTGGAGCAGTTGCGCGACGACCCCGGCCCCATCGCCGAACAGAGCATGGCCACTATCGTCGCGCACTACGACAAGATCATCCGGGCGCTGCCCCGACCGCCGATCATCATGGGGCACTCGTTCGGCGGCCTGTTCGCCCAGGTCCTCGCCGACCGGGGTCTCGGCGCGGCAGTGGTGGGGGTGCATCCCGCGGCGATCAAGGGGGTGCTCAAGGTGCCGCTGAGTCAGCTGCGCTCCGGCTTCCCGATCCTGCGCAGCCCCGCCAACCGCAGCAAGGCCGTCCCGTTCACCCAGGACGACTTCGCCTACACGTTCGGCAACACGATGAGCCGCGAGGACTCCGACCGGGCCTGGCAGCGCTACGCCGTCCCGGGCGCGGGCCGGGTCTTCTTCGAGGGCGCCTTCGCCAACGTCGACCCGCGCTCACCCGCCCGGGTCGACATCGGTCGCACCGACCGGGCACCGCTGCTGCTGATGGCCGGCGAGGCCGACCACGTGGTGCCGGCGTCGGTGGTCCGCGCCAACGCCGGGCTCTACCAGAAGTCCCGGGCCCTCACCGCGTACGAGCAGTTCCCCGGCCGCTCCCACTTCACCGTCGGACAACCCGGCTGGGAGCCGATCGCCGACTACGCGCTGGACTGGGCGCTGCGCGCGGCGGCCCTGCCCCGCGAGGCGACAATCGCCAGCGAAACCCCCCGCCGCTGAGCCCGGCTGGTCGCCCTGCCCGGTTGCCATGATCAGGTGATGAGAAACAGCTCAGGAATGCCTCTGACAGCTATTTCTCAGCACCTGATCACGCAAGACCACGCTGGCGATGCGGCATGCCGGCGTCCTGGCGGGGTACCTCTGTGCGATGAGGGCCAGTTTCCGGCTTGGCCGGGTCGCAGGGGTGCCGGTCGGTGTCAACTGGAGCGTGCTGGTCATCTTCGCGCTGATCGCGTGGGGGTTGGCCGCGAACCAGTTCCCCCGTTCGTACCCGGACCGCTCGCCCGTGGCGTACACCCTCGCCGGCCTGGCCGCGGCGGTGGTCTTCTTCGTCGGCCTGCTCGCCCACGAGGTGTCGCACGCGGTGGTTGCCAAACGCAACGGGCTGGAGGTCGACGGCATCACGCTGTGGCTGTTCGGCGGCGTGGCCGAGTTGCGGGGCGAGCCGCGTGACCCGGGCGCGGAGTTGCGCATCGCAGGCGTCGGCCCGCTGGTCAGCCTGCTGATCGGGGCGTTCTTCGGTGCCATCGCGGCGCTGCTCGCGCTGGCCGGGCAGGGCGGTCTGCTGTTCGGGGCGGTGGCCTGGCTGGCGGGGATCAACGTGTTGCTGGCCGTCTTCAACGTGCTGCCGGCCGCGCCCCTGGACGGTGGCCGGTTGCTGCGCGCCGCGGTCTGGAAGGCCACCGGCGACCGGACCCGGGCGTCGGTCGTCGCCGCTCGGGCCGGCTGGGTGCTGGGTGTGCTGCTGATCGGCCTGGGGTTGTGGCAGTTCCTGTCCGGTGTCGGTTTCGGCGGGCTCTGGCTGGCGCTGATCGGCTGGTTCCTGATCGGCGCGGCCGGCATGGAGGAGCGGCAGGCCCGCACCGGCACCGCGCTGCGCGGGATCCGGGTGGGCGACGTGATGACCCCGCAGCCGCAGACGGCCTCGGCGCAGATGACTGTCGCGGACTTCGTCGACCACTACCTGTTCGCGTACCGGCATTCGGCGCTGCCGCTGACCGAGGACGGCCGGCCGACCGGGCTGGTCACCGTCGATCGGGTGCGGAGCGTGCCGCCGGAGCGGCGGGCGTCGACCACGCTGGCCGAGATCGCCTGCCGGGCCGACGAACTGGTGCTGGCCCAGCCCGGGGAACAGCTCAACGACCTGCTCCCCCGGCTCTCCGAGTGCGCCGACGGCCGCGCCCTGGTGGTGACCGAGGACGGCCACCTGACCGGGATCGTCTCCCCGAGCGACATCAGCCGCGCCGTCCAACGCAGCACCCTCCGCACCCCCACCCCCACCCCACCCCGTTGATCATGAAGTTATTGCGCCGACACGCCGTGCCGAGTGGCAATAACTTCATGATCAACCGAGGCGGCGGCGGGGACGGTGGCGCGGGGTCAGGAGTGGGGGCAGGTGTCTCGGTACTCCTGGACGGTTGTTGAGGCCGGGGGTGCGGGGCAGAGGAACTGGTCGTAGCGGGTGTCGTCGTCCACGAAGCGCTTCAGCCAGGAGATGCTGTACTTGGCGACCGTCACGTTCGTCGAGGTGGGCGCGGAGTGGCTGGCGTTGTTGAGTTCCAGGTACGCCTTGTCCACCGTGGACGGCAGGCTGGTGTAGAAGGGCTCCGAGTGCGACGAGACCGGCGCCACCGAGTCGTTCTCCGCGCCGACGACCAGCGTCGGCACCCGTACGCCGGACCAGTTCTTGACGGTGTGCCAGCCGGTCAGCGGGATCGCGGCCTGCAACTGCGGTCGTGAGTTCGCCGCCGAGAGGCTGCCGCCGCCGCCCATCGAGTGCCCCATCACGGCGAGCCGGTTGCGGTCGATCCGGGTACGCACGCCGCTGGTGTTGGTGAGGTAGTCCAGGGCCGCGAGCAGTTGCGTGCCCCGACTGGCCGGCTGGTCGTAGCGGGACAACGTGTCGATCGTGATCACCACGAAGCCCTGCGAGGCGAGGCGTGGCCCCAGCCAGGCCACGCTGGACTGGGTGGCGGTGTAGCCGGGTGAGATCGCCACCGCGCCGAAGGTGCCCTCGGCGGTGCTGGTCGGGTAGTAGATGGTTCCGCCCCGGAAACCGCTGACGCTGGAGGCGGCGACGGTGCTCTGGGCGATGGCGAACGCGCCCCGGCTGGCCTCGATGCTGGCCACGGTGGGGGCCGGGCCGCGCTCGTAGGGGCTGGCGGCGTGGGCGGCCGGCGCCGCTGCGCCCAGTCCGGCGCCGAGCACGGCGAGGGCGAGCGCCCAGCGCAGACTGCGGCGAGGGCGGGGGCGAGGGGCGACTGGTTCGGGGATGATGGCGGGTACGGGCTGCATGTCTCGCTCCGAGGGGTGGAGCCGACGGTCCCAGGACGGGGACCGGACGATGAGACTCATCGACAGACGTCAGTGTCTGCTCGGGGTCTCGCACCCCACCAATCCCAGCCGCCCCATGCCGCCGCGCTATGACACGCGACGGGTCACCGGGGGAAGTAGCGGTCCATGGCCTCCGTGCGGAACGTGCCCTTCGGGTCAAGGTCGGCCAGGAGCGCGGCGAAGTCGTCGTAGCGCGGGTAGCGAGCGGACAGCTCGGCCGGGTCGGTGACGAAGACCTTGCCCCAGTGCGGGCGGGGCGCGAAGGGCGCCAGCCGCTCCTCCACGGCGGCCACCACGGGCAGCACCGCCGCGGTGTCGTCGACCCAGGTGAAGTGCAGCACGAAGCTGTCGCGCCGGTAGTTCGGGCTGAGCCACAGCTCGTCGGCCGCCACCGTCCGCAGCTCGGACACCAGCAGCACCGGGGCGATCAGGTCCGCCACGTCGTCCAGGGCGGCGAGCGCGTCCACCGCCGCCGTGCGCGCGACGTGGTACTCGGACTGCAGTTCGTCGCCGCTGCTCGGGGTGAAGCCGAGCTTGAAGTGCGGCAGCCGCTCGTGCCACGGGCCCGGCTCGCCGAGTTGCGGGGTGCAGTTCTCCGCCGGCATCCCGAGCACCGGGTGCCGGGGCTGGTCGGCCGCCGTGGTGCCCAGCCAGTCCGCCGGGGGTGACGGCTCGTCGGCCACCTGCTTGCGCCACACCTCGCGCAGCCGGGGCGTACGGAAGTCGGTGAAGACACTCACGCTGTACGCCGAGCCGAGCGCCTCGTCCAACGCCGTCCGGTCCAGGTCGAGGCGTACGTACTGGCGCAGCGCGAAGGTCGGCACGACGTCCACTGTGACGCGGGTGACCAGGCCGAGCGCGCCGAGCCCGACCACCATGCCGGCGAACGTGTCGGTGTCGCGGTCGACCCGCAGCAGGCCGCCGTCGGCGGTGACCAGTTCCAGGCCGGCGACAGCGCTGGCCAGGTTGCCGTGGGTCTGGCCGGAGCCGTGGGTGGCGGTGGCCACCGCGCCGGCCACCGAGATGTGCGGCAGCGAGGCGAGGTTTTCCAGCGCGTACCCCTGGGTGTGCAGCTCTTGGGCGACGTCGCCGTAGCGCATCGCGCCGCTCACCGTGACCTGCCCGCGCTCGTGGTCCACCTCGACGACCGGGGGCAGCCCGGCGAGGCTGACCAGGTCACCGTCGGTGTCGCCGAGACGGTTGAAGGAGTGCCCGCTGCCCACCGCCCGGATCCGGCTGCTGCCGGCGACGAGCCGGCGCAGCTCGTCGACGGAGGTGGGGCGGTGGAACGCCTTCGCGGCGTACCGCACGTTGCCGGCCCAGTTGCGGCGCGGAACGTCAGTGGTCGACGCGGTGTGCGGTCCCTGCGCGGTCATGTGGCGGTCTCCCGATCGGTGCTCTGCTGGTCGGCCAACGCGGCGACGAGGGCACCCAGAACGGTATCCGTCTCGGACGTGTTGTAACCACGCTGGGCGATCGGCAGACCGGCCCTGGTGGCGCGTTCGATCTCCCCGCGGGCCGCCTGCCGGGCTGACGTGTCCCCGGACATCAGCGCGTCCTGGCCGCGTCGGATCAACCGGTCGACCCGGTCCATCTGGTAGCCCCGCAGACCGATCATGAGCTCCGGTGCCTCGAAGGCGGCGCGGCGCACCGCGATCAGGTCGACGAACCGGTCGCCGGCATAGCGGGTCAACGCGGCCGACACCTGCTCCGGCTGCTCACGGACCTGGTCGAGGACGAGCAACTCGATGGCCGGACGACCGTCGGACGGGTGGCGCGCCGTCACCAGCTCACGGGGCACACCCTGCACAGGAACCAGCAACAGTCGCGGCGGTTTCGCGTAGCCGTCGCGTCGGGGCGGCTCGTCGAGGACCAGCGTGTCGACCTCGTCCCACCGGATCTCCCGGCGCAGGCCGGGACGCCGGATGCTGAGCCCTTCCGAGTGGATCCCGAACCGGAACGGCCGCATCGCGCTGACCAGCGCCACCGCGCCGAGCGCGATCGCCCCCACCGCGATGATCGTCCGTAGCAGGGCGCCGTCGCTGGGATAGACCAACAGAAGCACTCCACCGAGTACGCACACCGAGGCGAGCGCACGGGCCCCCCGATTCCGGCGCAGTTCCACGCTCGGACCCCCGTTTCATGACCGTGGCGTCGGTCCCGACATCTTCCGCCAGACCGGGCACCAGGGACACCGGTCGATCGGGCACGGTTGTTCCCGTCGTCGTCGGGGAACCCTACGCCCATGAGCAGCTACCGTGATCCGGCCGCACGAGGCGACGTCTTCCCCTCCGAGGAGGAGCTGGACCCGACCGGCACCGAGGTCGAGCAGGCCAGCGCGCCGCCGGCCGGCGGGTTTTCGAGCCACCCGTCGCCGACGCCCGGTCCTCGGCCCACACCGACGCCCGCGCCCGCCCCGACGCCGGTGCCGGCACCCGGCCCGCCGCCGCGCGCTCCTGGCGCGCAGTCGATCGTGACGCGTCACCTGGACGGCTCGGTGGAGGTGGTCACCGACCTCGACGGTGACGGCGTCGCCGACGTCGTCCAGATCGACGTGGACGGTGACGGGATCCCGGACATCACCTACGTGGACAGTGACCGCGACGGGCGGCTGGACACCGTGCTGGGTGACCCGAACGCGGTCCGGACGGGCATCCACCGGGCCTGACCGGCTGCGTCGTCCCACGGCCACCCGGCCGACTCAGAGCTTCGCCATCACCTCGCCGGCGACCAGCTCCAGGTGCTCCAGGTCGCTGAGGTCCAGCACCTGGAGGTAGAGCCGCTCGCTGCCGATCTCCGCGTACCGGCCGATGGTGTCGAGCACCTCGGCGGGCGTTCCGGCCAGACCGTTGGCCCGTAGCTCGTCCGGATCGCGACCGATGGCGGCAGCGCGGCGGGCCACCTCGGCGTCGTCGCGCCCGCAGCAGAGCACCAGGGCGTTGGACCAGACCATCTCGGCCGGGTCCCGGCCGATCTCGACGCAGGCCGCGCGTACCCGGTCGAACTGCGCCGCGGTGTCCGGCACTGAGGCGAACGGCAGGTTGAACTCGTCCGCGTAGCGGGCGGCCAGCCGAGGGGTGCGCTTCGGGCCCGTACCGCCGAGCAGGATCGGAGGACGGGGCTGCTGCACGGGCTTGGGCAGGGCCGGCGAGTTCCGGACCGGGTAGTACCGGCCGTCGTGGTCAAACCGCTCCCCCGGCGGCGTGACCCAGAGCCCGGTGATGACGGCGAGCTGCTCCTCCAGCCGGTCGAACCGCTCGCCCAGC
Organism: Micromonospora sp. NPDC050795; assembly: GCF_044456785.1. Classification (NCBI taxonomy): domain Bacteria; kingdom Bacillati; phylum Actinomycetota; class Actinomycetes; order Micromonosporales; family Micromonosporaceae; genus Micromonospora; species Micromonospora sp. NPDC050795. Next base: position 56,434 of record NZ_JBITGE010000004.1, read on the forward strand.
GGCGGGAACGCGATGCCGTACGCGCTGTGCTCCTCGGCGTACCAGCCAGTGCCGATGCCCAGCTCCACCCGGCCGCCGCTCATCTGGTCGACCTGCGCCACCGTGATCGCCAGCGGGCCGGGCAGCCGGAAGGTGGCGGCGGTCATGAGCGTGCCGAGCCGGATGCGGCTGGTCTCCCTGGCCAGGCCGGCGAGCGTGGTCCACGCGTCGGTGGGACCGGGCTCGCCGCTGACGTCACCCATCTTCAGGTAGTGGTCGGACCGGAAGAACGCCCCGTAGCCGGCGTCCTCGGCGCAGCGGGCGACGGCGAGCAACTGGTCGTAGCTGGCACCCTGCTGGGGCTCGGTGAAGATCCGAAGTTCCATGATCCGAGCATAGGGAGCCGATCGGCGGTGCCGCGTCGGGACGGCGGCTGTAGTCGTATGCTTTGACAGTCATATGACGGATGAGGCATATTGGGAAGGTGTCCACCGACGCCTTCACCGTCCTCGCCGAGCCCACCCGGCGCCGGATCCTCGATCAGCTCCGCGATGCCGAACGCAGCGTCGGCGAGCTGGTCGATGGCCTCGGGGTCAGCCAGCCAGCCGTCTCCAAACACCTGCGGGTGCTTCGCGACGCCGGCTTCGTCACCTGTCGGACGGCCGCCCGACAGCGGATCTACCGCCTCGACCCCGGCCCACTGCGGGACGTCGACGGCTGGCTCGACCCGTACCGGCGGCTCTGGGCCCGGCACCTGGACGCCCTGGAACGGCACCTCGACAGTCAGGAGCAGTGAATGGACCGCGACGCGTTCCGCCCGAGCCCACCCGCCGACGTGCGCGCCGAGCCCCACGACGGCGGCGCGACTCTCGTCCTCGTCCGCGACCTGCGGCATCCGCCAGCCACCGTCTGGGCGGCACTGACCGACCCGGCCCAGCTCGCGCAGTGGGCGCCGTTCCTCGCCGACCGCGATCTCGGCAGCGCCGGCACCGCCGTGCTCACCCTCGTCGACGGCGAGACCACCCAGCAGGACCCGGCGACGGTACGCCGGGCCGAGCCGCCACACCTGCTGGAGTACACCTGGGGCGACGACCTGCTGCGCTGGGAACTGAGCCCGCTGGGCGACGGCACCCGGCTCACCCTGCGGCACACAGTCACCGACCAGGGCATGCTGCCGATGGTGGCGGCCGGCTGGCACCTCTGCCTCGACGTGGCCGACCGGTTGCTCGACGGCGACCCGGTCGGCCCGATCCGCGGCGCAGAGGCCAAGGACCACGGCTGGCCCGAGCTGCGCGACGCGTACGCCGAACGGCTCGGTGAGGGCTGACCGGTGCAGCCCGGCGGCCCCGGAGACCGGAGCCGCCGGAAACCGGTCAGACGTACGGCCGCTTGGCGTACGCCTCGCGGAGCGCTGCCAACCCGGTTGCCTTCGGGGTCAGGGTGCCCCAGCCGGAGTTGAAGTAGTTGGTACGCACGATCCGTGGCCCACGCTCGGCGTTGAGCTGGGCGATCGCCGCCGGCACTGTGCCGATCCAGGCCGCCTGGTTCGGGATCTCGGCGACCCTGACGCCCCACTCCGCGATGATCACGGGCCGGGACAGCGCCACCGGGCCGAGATCCGCCACCGCCCAGTCCTTGGTGCGACGAAACCGGGCCAGCGCGGTGTGGCTGGCGTTGGTGGCGTACGCGTTCCACTGGAGGTAGTCGAGGCGGGACATCAGCGACTCCGGGTGGGTGCGTTTGAAGCATTCCCGGTCGAAGCCGCCCAACCCCACCGAGAAGGTCGTCCCTGTGGGCAGGGTCCGCGCCTTGAACCACGTCAGGATGTAGTTCATCGCCTGCACCGCGCGGGCGTCCGACTCGGCCCAGGTGTACGCCTTCCCGTCCTCGGTGGTGCCGAACTCGTGATCGGTGTCCAGTTCCGAGGCGAGCTGGATGTTCACCCCGAAACCGAGCGCCCGGTACTGCGACAGGGCGCGGGCGAACAACCCGTCGCACTGCCCCTTGATCACCTGGTTGTACCCGTACGCCCTGGGCCAGGTGGTGCCGGGTCGCTGCTGGATGGTCATCGACGGGGCCGGCACCGTGTAGCTGACGCCGTCCACCGTGAAGCTCTGCGGCCCCTGGTTCGGGGCACCGTAGTGCTTCAACTCCAGGACCATGTTCATCTGCACACCGGCCTTACCCAGGTTGACCAGCCAGGGCCGGTTGTAGCCGGGGAAGATGAAGCCGTCGGCGAAGCTGCGGTACTGGGTGAGCGACCGGAAGTTGCCGCCGGCCATGTCGGCGGTCGGGTCGGCGCCCCCGGAGAGGTAGTAGCCGCCGAGCACGGGTTGGCTCAGGCTGTAGTCGGCGGCTGCCGTCGCGGTGTTGCCGGCGGCGTCGCGGACCTGGACGGTGACCCGGGGCATCACGCCACCGACCGGTACACGGCCACGGAGCCGTTGTCGGAGACCCGGGTCCAGGTACGTCCGGAGTTGTCGGTGACGGTGACGGTGAGCGGGTCGATGACCGCAGTGACCTTGACCGGCGCGCTGCTGTTGCCCTGCGCGTCGGTGACCACGATGGTGACGGTCAGCGGTTTGGTGTCGGCGTCTGAGTAGGTGACGGTCAGCAGCATCTGGTCACCCGGCGCGAAGACGGATGCGTTCAGGGCTGCGGTTGCTGTGGGAGCGGCCATGTCGGGCCCTTTCTTGCTCGGTCGCCGGGCCTCGGCACGCGGTCGAGCGACGCCGGACCCCGGCGGGGTCCACAGTGCGAAAGGCCGGCGGGGCACGGGGACGGTGGGCACGACCGGCGGACGACGCTGCCTGACTGCCGATGGTGCTGACGTCCTTGTCCCGATGGGCGGCGGCACCGCTGCGGGCGCCCGCAGGGGTGTCGGTGACAGCCACGGCCTGTCGTACGCGTGATCGGCACGGCGGCTGTGCCGTGACCGCCACGGCTTCGAGGCCGGGCTGGGTGAGGGCGGCACCGGTGCGGACGATGCTGTCCCCACCGGGCCGGAGGATCGGGATGTGGCCCGCCACCCGTCTACCTCCACCTGCCCCAAGGGTGCTCCACCAGGGGCTTTACCGTCTTGTCCGAATTGCGACAAGAGCCCGGAGGGGCGGGGCGCGACGGTTACTCGGGCGGCGTGCCCCGCACGGCCCAGGCCCGCGCGGTGAGCCGGATCGACCCGTCCGGCTCGATCGGCAGCCGGGTCGCCAGCAACTCCCGCAGCGCGGCCCGGTCGGATTCGGCCAACGTCGCGACGTACCCCGGGGCGGACCCCTGACCGCCGAGGAACGGTGCCCAGTAGTCGGCGAAGTCGGTGAAGGTCGTCGGTACGTCGACCGGCCAGACCGACACGTCCCACAACCCGGCCCGTTCCCACAGCGTGCGGAGCGCGTCGGGCTGACACACAGTGGTGCGGTTCCCCTCGTCCCGCTGCGCCGAGGCCGGGTCGAGCTGTGCGGCGGCGGCCCAGAAGTGCCGCATCATCGCCATTCCCTCGGCGTAGTCCCAGACGTAGGCGGCCACCACCCCGGCCGGCCGGGCCACCCGGGCGAACTCCGCCACCGCCCGAGCGGGCTCCGGCACGAAGTTGAGCGTCAATCCGCTGACCACCACGTCCGCGACGCGGTCGGGCAGCGGCAACGCTCGGGCGTCACCGACCTGGAAGGCCGCCCGGGGGTCGGTGACCCGGGTACGCGCGACAGCGACGAAACCCTCCGACGGATCGACGCCGGTTATTCCGACGGGGTCGTCGTGGGTGAGGATCGTCGAGGTCAACGCTCCGGTGCCGCAGCCCACGTCGAGCCAGTGCCGCCCCGGCGGCACTGCCAGACCGCGCAGGAAATCCACAGCGACCAGGCGGCTCCACCGACCCACGTACGCCTCGTACGCGTCACCGTTCGCCCACACCGGCTGCACCATCGGAGAACGATACGACAGACCAAGGCTGTCGATGCTGGTGTTCAGCCGAGATGGTCGGTGGGGGCGGTCTGGAGCAGCCAGGCCAGCGGCATCCGTGCCCGCGCCTCGTAGGTGCCGTCCCCGCTCAGCCGGTGCAGGGTGACCGTCTGCGCGGCGTCCCGATCGACCACCCAGTACTGCGCCGAGCACCGCACCCGAAGGCTCAGCGTCTGCGGCGGTGGCGACTGGCCCACCCGATCTGGCATCCTGGGCAAGTGGAACCCTGTTCCGCTAACAATGACACGGGACACTGTTCCGTTTGCCGAGTGACGGAGGTACGGCGCGTTGGTCGACATCGAGGGCGAACCAGGCAGGCCGACCCCGCGGAAGCGGGCCGACGCCCGGCGCAACGAGGCGACACTGCTGGCCGCCGCCGCCTCGGCCTTCGTCACCTCGGGCGTGGACGTGCCCGTACGCGACATCGCCACCCGGGCCGGCGTCGGCGTGGGCACCATTTACCGCCACTTCCCGACCCGCGCCGACCTCATCGTCGCCGTCTACCGACACCAGGTCGAGGCGTGCGCGCAGGCCGGGCCGACGCTGCTGGCGGAGAGCGACACACCGCACGCCGCCCTCGCCCAGTGGATCAATATCTTCGTCGACTTCCTGGTCACCAAGCACGGCCTCGCAGAGGCGCTACAGTCCGACAACGCGGCCTTCGAGGCGCTGCACGCCTACTTCCTGGACCGACTCCTGCCGGTGTGCGCCCAACTGCTCGACGCCGCTGCCGCGGCTGGCGAGATCCGCCCCGACGTGAGGGCCTTCGAGCTGCTGCGCGGTGTCGGCAATCTCTGCATCGGCGCCGGCGAACCCCGCTATGACGCGCGTCGGATGGTCGAACTCCTCGTCGCGGGGCTGCGCCAACACGAGGTCACCGGGCCGCGATAGCTTCTTGATCATGGCGGACTGGGAGCTTCGGCCGGCCTCGGCGGCGGACGTCGAGGCGGTGGCCGAGTTGCGGGCGGTGGTACTGCGGGCCGATCTGGAACGGCTCGGGCGGTACGACGAACAGCGGGTGCGGCAGCGCCTGCGGGACGGTTTCGCACCGGCGTACACCTGGGTCGTCGAGGTGGACGGCGCGTTCGCCGGCTGCGTGGCGCTGCGGCCCGCCGCGGACGCCCACTGGCTGGAGCACTTCTACCTGGCTCCGCGGCTACAGGGCAGTGGCATCGGCACGGCAGTGCTGCGCGAGTTGCTACGCCGGTGCGACAGCGCCGGCACGCCGGTGCGGCTGAACGTGCTGCGGGGCAGCCCGGCCCGGAGCCTGTACGAGCGGCACGGTTTCACCCTCGACACCGAGGATGCGGTGGACGTGTTCATGGCTCGCGCCCCCAGGGCGATCGCCGCTGAGACTCCGACAGTGTCAATGTAATGTTGACGGATGACGTCGGAGCTGGCCCGGTTGGCGGAGGTCCGCGCCACCCGCGCCCGCCTGGACGAGCAGGAGCTGGAGCTCATCGACCGCGCACGCCACGACGGTGCGACGTGGGCTCAGATCGCTACGGCACTCGGCCTCGGCAGCCGGCAGGCCGCCGAGCAGCGTCGACAACGGCTGGTGGCGGCACGGTGGTCGCGGCGGCAGCAGCTCGACCTCCGGATGCCGCAGCAGATCGCGGCGCTGCGGGCGGCGGTGGCCGACCTGGCCCGGTGGATCGGGGCCGACCAGCGGTGGGACAGCCGATTTCGTCGAGCGTCGCTCGTCCGGAGCACAGTGGACGCCGCGCTGGACGCGGCCCCGGGTTCGCTGCACGCGTTGGCCCTGCACCTCACCACCGATCTCGCCGAAGCGGGTGAGCGACTGCCCGCGCCCGCGCGGACCGCCGCGACGAAGATCGACATCGCCCTGTCAACGATTGATTGACACAGGCCAGCGGCATTGCCTGCGGTTCCGCTGGAGCTTGAGGATATGAGTCACCTCGACTCAACTCGGAGTGCTCATGCGTCGCAACGCGGGCCTGTTCGTGGCGATCTCCCTGCTGTCCGGCTTCGGCAGCAGCGCCATGTCCCTGGTCGCCGGCATCTGGATCCTGGACCTCACCGGCTCCACCAGCCTCGCCGCCCTCGCCGGGCTCTGCGTCTACGCCCCGGTGCTCACCGGCCCGTGGTTGGGCGGCCTGCTCGACCGGGCGGCCCGACGGCCGCTGGTCATCGCCGTCAACCTCATGCTGGCGGCCGCCCTGCTCGCGCTCCTCGCGGTGCGCGGGCCGGGGCAGATCTGGCTCATCTTCGCCGTCGGGTGCGCCTACGGCGTCAGCTACGTGCTGATCGACGCCGGCGAGACGGCGTTGCTGCCGTCGGCACTCGCGCCGTCCGAACTCGGTGACGTCAACGGGTGGCGCTCCAGCGCACAGGAGGGCATGAAGCTCGTCGCTCCCCTGGCCGGGGCCGCCCTCTACGCGTGGCGGGGCGGCCACGCGGTCGCCGTCCTCAGTGCCGCCATGCCGGTCCTGGGCGCCACCCTGTACGCGCTCCTTCGCCTCAACGGTGCGCCCACCGTCCGGCCCACCGCACGCGGCGACGGCCCGCGCGCCGGATTGGCGGTCCTGTTCGGACAGCGAGTGACCCGGCTGGCGGTCGTGCTCGCCGCGGTGTCGATCGCCATGTCCGGCTTCACGACCGCGGGAATCTACGCGATCGTCGTGAACGAGCTACGCCTGCCGACGACCTTCCTCGGTGTGCTGGCCAGCGCGCAGGGCGCGGGTTCCGTTCTCGGTGGCCTGATCGTCGGCCGGCTCATCGCGGCGAGAGGTCCCGTGGCCGTCGGCATCGCCGGAACGGCGCTGTTCGCGGTCGGCTGCCTGACGCGTTGCCTGCCGTGGTGGCCGGCAACTGTCGTCGGGGCGGTGGTGGCCGGCGTCGGGCTGCCCTGGACCCTGGTCGCTGCGGTGACCGCCGTGCAGACCCACACGCCGTCAGCGCTGCTGGGACGGGTCTCCGCGACGGCCAACACCGCGATGTTCGGACCGCTCGTCGTGGCGATTCCGCTCGGCTCCGCGGCCGTCCGCCTCGGTGCCCGCCCGCCGCTCAGGGCAGCCGCGGCGATCTGCCTGACCGCCGTGGTGGCTACGTTCCGCCGCCGGTCGACTCCGTACGACGAGACGCCGACCGCGTCCACACCACGCCGGACGGCTGGAACGGGTCCGGCAGGCCGCTGACCGGGTTCACCCGCGTACCGGATGGGTCGCCTGGAAGGCGAGTCGACGGTCCGCGTCGGCGGCGATCTCATCGAGGATGTCGTCCAGGTCGAGGAAGACCGACCAGCGCTCGCGGCCGGTAGCGTCGGCCAGCCGGTTCACGAGCAGCTCTTCCAGGTCGGTGACCCGTGCCGCCGGACGATCCGTTGATCAAGTGATGAAAAGTAGGTCAGGAAGAGCGCTCAAGCTACTTTTCATCACTTGATCATGGCGCGAGCGGTGAGAACGGGCACCGGGACGGCAGCGCGGCGCGCCCGGATACTGTCTAGTCATGCCGCTCAACCCGGACGAGGTCGAGGTGTTCGAGCACTCCAGGCCCCGCCTGGAGGCGATCGCCTACCGCCTGCTGGGTTCGGCCAGCGACGCGGAGGACGCCGTCCAGGACACCTTCCTCCGCTGGCAGGGCGCGGACCGGGAACACGTCGAGACGCCCGAGGCGTGGCTGACGAAGGTCCTCACCAACGTGTGCCTCAACCAACTGACCTCGGCGCGGGCCAGGCGGGAGACCTATGTGGGCACCTGGCTGCCCGAGCCGGTCCTCGGCGGGGACCGGATGCTCGGCCCGCTCGACACCGCCGAGCAGCGCGAATCCGTCTCGATGGCGGTGCTGACCCTGCTGGAGCGGTTGTCACCCAACGAGCGCGCGGTGTACGTGCTGCGCGAGGCCTTCGGCTACCCGCACGGTGAGATCGCCGAGATCCTCGGCATCACCGAGTCGAACTGCCAGCAGACCTACCGGCGCGCCAAGCAGCACGTCACCGCCGAACGGGCCCGCGCGGAGGTCGACCTGGCCACCGCCCGGAAGGTCGTCGCGGAGTTCCTCGCGGCGGCCAACAACGGCGAGATCCAGCGGCTGGTGGAGTTGCTGACCGACGACGCGACGAGCACCGCCGACGGTGGCGGCAAGATCCCGGCCCGGTCCGCGCCGATCGTCGGCGCACTGGCGGTGGCGAAGTTCCTGCGTGGCCTGTTCAAGCCGGCCGACGTCAAACGGAACCTGGTGGGTGGCAGCCCAGCCGTGCACGTCGCCACCGCCAACGGCGCTCCGGCGGTGGTGGTCGTGATCGACGACCGGGTCATCGGCGTGATGTCGCTGGAGGTGACGCCCGAGGGCGTCGCGGCCATCCACAACCAGGTCAACCCCGACAAGCTCGTCCGCGCCACCCGGCAGTGGTCCGCCCAGGAGCACGAGGAGCCCACCCTCCGCGTCTGGTGATCCAGCTCATAGCCGACTCCTGTCAGGAATCGCGTCGCTGTCCGGTTCAGGAAGCGACCACCACCGAGACAGGAGTGCCACCATGAAGCACCGCATCGTCGTCCTCGGAGCGGGTTACGCCGGAGCCATGGCCGCCGGGCGTCTCGCCAAGCGGCTGCACCCGGACGACACCGAGATCACCCTCGTCAACGCCGACGTGGATTTCGTCGAGCGGGTCCGCATGCACCAACTCGCCACCGGACAGGACCTCACACCACGCCCACTGAGCAAGGTCTACGCCGGCACCGGCGTCACGCTCCGGCAGGCGCGGGTCACCGCCGTCGACGCCGACCGCAGGACCGTCGCGCTCGTCGACGACAACGGCACCGACGAGATCGCGTACGACACGCTCGTCTACGCCCTCGGCAGCGTCACCGCCGACCACGGCGTCCCCGGGGTCGTCGAGCACGCGTACGACATCGCCGGCAGGCCCTCGGCGCTGCGGTTGCGCGACCGCCTCGCCCACCTCGCTGCCGGCGGGACCGTGCTCGTCGTCGGCGGCGGCCTCACCGGCCTCGAAGCGGTCACCGAGATCGCGGAGACCCGGCCGGACCTCGACGTCGCGCTCGCCGCCCGCGGCGGTCTCGGCGACTGGCTCAACGGCAGGGCGCAGCAGCACCTGCGCGGCGTCTGCGACCGGCTCGGCATCACCGTGCACGAGCACGCCGACATCACGCGGGTCGAGGCGGACGGTGCGGTCACCCGCGACGGTCGGGAGATCCCGGCCCAGGTGACGGTGTGGACGACCGGCTTCACCGTGCACCCCATCGCCGCCGCCACGACCCTGGCGGTCGCCCAGACCGGCCAGATCATCGTCGACGCCAGCATGCGGTCGGTCTCACACCCCGAGGTGTACGCGGTGGGCGACGCCGCGATCGCCGAAGGACCGGGCGGCAAGCCCCTGCGGATGTCCTGCGCCTCGGGCATCCCGATGGCCTGGCAGGCCGCCGATGCCATCGCCGCACGCCTGACCGGTCGGGCGAAGTTCCCCAAGGCACCGCTGCGCTACTTCAACCAGTGCATCAGCCTCGGCCGCCACGACGGCATCATCCAGTACGTGACCGCCGACGACCGGGCCAGGCCGGCCCAGCTCACCGGGAAGCTGGCGGCCCGGTACAAGGAGTTCGTCTGCGCGGGCGCCGCCTGGAGCATGGCGCACCCGGTCCTGTACCCGGTCCGCCGCCACCGCGTCGTCCCCACCCGATCGGAGATCCGCACGGCTGCCTCGTGAACGGACGTGCGCCAGCCCTGGGCTGTCGCGATGGCGGCCACGGTTCCAGGTGGGCCGGTGCCCTGCGCATGTGTGAGCCCCGGCTCGACTCGTAGCCGGGGCGACCCACCTCCCAGCGGCTCATCGAGGTGCGAGGACCCGACGCCGACCGGTCGGCGCTCCGAACTTGCTAGCTGTCGCCGTAGTGATACCGGCAGGCGATGATCTCGACGTCATCCTTGGTGATTCGGTACACCAGCCGGTGTTCACGATCGATCCGGCGGGACCAGAAGCCGGACAGCTCTCCCCGAAGAGGCTCCGGTTCTCCGATGCCTTCGTACCCGTTGCGCATGACATCCGAGATGAGGTCATTGATGCGTTTGACCAACTTACGGTCCGTGTGACTGAGGTACTGGCTCCACGCAGTCGCGGTGAAGACCAATCTCATGCGACGTCTCGCACAGTTGCCGGGTCGATCAGGTCGCGCTCGGCCACATCATCGCCCTCCAGCTCTGCCATCGATCGACGCAGGGCGGCCGCGTTGCTCGGGCTGCGCAGGAGATATTCGGTTTCCTTCATCGACTCGTACTCAGCGAGCGGCACGATCACCACCGGCTCGTGGCCTGACCGGGTCACCACCACTTCCTCCGCGTCGTTGATGACACTGTCGAGTTCGGCGGCCAGGTTCTGCCGAAGCTGGGTGAAGTTCACGGTTCGCACGATCACCTCCAGGTGGGTACAGAAAACTGTACCTCGATCCGACGATGCGAGACGACAGAAGTCCGGCCAGATGAGGGTGCCGGGCGGGCCGGAGTCCCACCGCATGCCGGCCCGCCCGCATTCGCCCGAAACCGATTACCAACCGTGACCCCAACCGGCTTGAGCCGGCGCGGCCAGCCAGGTGGCCGCAACGATGGCCCCGACGGCCGCTGCGTAGATAACACGACGAACTCGCATGATGCCTCCCTCTCCTGGGGTGTGTGCCGCGGTCCGGCCGCCAAGAACTCCGACAGCCGCCGCTGTGAAGTCACCGTATTGCCGACAGTTAGGCGTCCGCTACGGTCGGTGTCTGTGCCGAACAGCCGCGCGCCTTTCCGGGCTGCTCACCGGCCTGTTCGGACCTGTTCGGGCACTCAGATCCGCTGCGTCTGCTCGACCAGGTGGACCAGCATCAGCGCCGTCCTCGTGTCGGGCTGCACGAGAGCGGTGCGGATCAGGTAGGTGCCACGGACCAGGTCAACGGTGAGGTCGGTGGTGTGCTCCAGCCCGTCACCGGTGTAGCCGGAATCGAACAACTCGGCTGGCCCGCTGGTCGTCCACGTACCCGCGTCCTCCCAGTCGGCGATCTCGACCGCCCGGGGAACGAGGCGGACGACCTCTGCCTCGGAGGCGGCGTACAGCCACCGCACGAAGATCCGCCGGTCCGGGAGGTACGTGGTGGAGGCTCGCTCGTCGGCCAGAACGAGCGCCTGGGCGGCACCGACGTCAAGCACCCACACGCAACCGTCGACCCGGCAGGCCCGGTCGTAGTCACCCCAGGAGTCATCGTCGTCGACCGACGGCCGCCGCCGCCTCGACCTCGCCGATGCCAGGGCCGCACCGACGACACCGACCAGTTCGGGCGCGAACGCAGCTGTCGCGCGGAACAGCGCCAGCGGGTCGTCTCCGTCGCGTAGCTCGTCGGGCAGGACGACGCCCCGGCTGAGAATCAGCTGACGCAGGTCGGCGGCGATGCGCGGCGTGGCGTGGCCTTGCTGCCGAACAGGCGGCAGATCGGTCCGTCGAAGTCGACGAGTACGGCTTCGTAGAGGCCGACGCGGGCCGAGCCGTCCGGGGACGGCTCGGCCCGCCTGCCGTCGCGTCAGGGCGTCACCCGGGTGGCAGGGCTGTCGCCGGGCAGACCTCCCGCACTGCTGTCGGTCTCCACTGGCGGCAGCGGGGTGGTCCCGAGGACGCCGCCGTCCCTGCCGTACGCGGTGAGAGTGGCCGCCCGGTCCGCTGGTACCCGGGTGGTGCCGGCGTTCGACGCGTCGAGGGTGACAGTGGCCGGGTGTGCGCCTTCGACCGTCACCGTGACGCGGGTCGCGTCCGGCGGGGCGATCACCCGCACCTCGCCGGTGGCGGGTCGGGCACCGTCCTCGGTCCGGACCCGCCAGCCGATCGGTCGCTGGTCGGCGCCCTCGGCCGGCAGCAGCAGCCGCAGGTCGATGTACCAGCCGGTCCGATCGTCGCCGTGCATGGCGTACGCGATCACTCCGCCACCGGCCGGTTGCACGGTGAGCAGCGCGGCGGCCTGCGCGTTATCGCGGCCCGACCACCGCACCCGTACTGTCGTGCCGCCGGCCGGGAGGTGACTGTTCTGAAGTGCCGTCTGGACGAAGTTGCGGAGGTTGGTGTCGTCGATCGGAGTACCTCGGACGGGTTGACGAGCACCGACGAGCAGGGCGTCCATCTCCGGCCCGGTCGGGTCGAGCCCGGCGTACGGGCCGCCGCCCAGTCCGCCCTGGAAGAACACCCGTTCGCCGCGGCTGACCCGGACGACGGGTTCGTGCGGCAGGGGCTCGGGCGGCAGTACGCCGAAGCCGACTCCGCCTCCGTCCGCCTGGGCGATGTCCTGGTACTCCACAGTGCCCCTCGACGTGTATTGAGGGTCACCACTGATCGTCACAGTGGATTCGGGCGGACCGACGGCGACCGCGATCCCGGCCCGGTCGGGGTAGGCCCGCATCAGCGTCATCACCGGGTCGTCGTCACCCTCGCTGTGGCCGCTGTACCGCATCTGCTGGGCACCGGCCCCGGCGGGACCCACGTACCAGACCAGCGCCTCCCTGGTCAGCAGGCCGAACCGCAGCGGCACCGCGACCAGCGCGACCCGGTGGCCCGGCTGGTCACTGCCATAGATCAGACGGATCCGGTCACTATCGCCGATCTTCCAGGCACCCACCGGGGCGTCGATTCGCACCGGCGGATCGGCGCTGATCCGCGCCCGTAGCGTGTCCAGCCAAGCCTCATCTCCGGCCAGCCCGCCCCTCGGTGGCGCGTCGAGCAACGCCGTCGGAGTGGCGGCGACCGCGATACCCGGCGCCCATCCGGGCAACGGAACCACGTTGGTCTGGACCCCGACGAGCGCGACCCCGACCGCGGCGGCCAACGCCGTGCGGATCAGCCGCGTCCGCTGGTGCCGTCGCTCCCGGCCGACGAACCCAGGCCAGGGATCCTCAGGTACGTTGACGCCGTGCGCGGCCTGCCGCAGCGCGGGACCGAGCGTCGAATTGGCGAAGCTTCCGGTCATGCCAATTCCTCCTCGAACCGTACCGGTGACTGAGCGGCGGATGGGACGAAGTCGCTGCGCAGTCGGGCCAACCCGCGCGACGCCTGGCTCTTCACCGCGCCGACGGAGCAGCCGAGGACCTTGGCGGTGTCCGCCTCGCTGAGATCCTCGAAGTAGCGCAGCACCAGCACCGCCTGCGTCCTGGGCGGTAATCGCCGTAACGCGGCGAGGAGGAGTTGCCGCTGCTCCACCTGCGCGTACGCGTCGTGAGTCGGCTGGCTGTCGGAGGTCAGCAGCGGCACCTCCAACGGCCGCCGTCGACGCCGCCAGGAGATCGCCGTGTTCACCATCGCCCGACGTACGTAGACCTCGGGCGCGTCCCGGCGCAGCACCCGCCCCCAGCGCCGATGGGTCTTCTCCAACGCCGACTGCGTCAGGTCCTCGGCTGTTCCCCGGTCACCGGTCAGCAGGTAGGCCGTTCGGAGCAACGATCCCCACTGTCGTTGGACGAACAGCCGGAACTCTTCGTCGTCCTCGTGCCGACTCACGCCACCTCCAGGTCGCGTCCACCTCGTGTCTGAGCGCGGACGCAGGGTGAGACGCCACCGGCGGCCCCCGGGGTTGAGTGGAGACTGCACGGGGGCGTCGTAGTCGACGGGCTCAGTCCCCCGGCTGTTGACCCACGGGAGGCCCATCAGATGCGGCCTGGCGCTCGGCCTGCCAGATGGCGTGGCCTTTGAGCAGGTATCCGACCCAGTAGATCGCGAAGAGGATCAGGAAGCACGCGAAGAACACTCCCGAGATGATGCTCGCGAGAATGAGCGCTCCCTCGCCGTCGCTCAGTCCGTAGGTCGCGAAGCTGAAGACGCCCAGGACGAAGAAAAGGACCATGTAGAGCGGCAGTGTCGAGCTGTCTGTCGGGTGGGAACCCCGAGGCGGCCACGGGACGCGGGGGTCGCTGCTGATCATCTCGTGAGTATGAGCGGCCCGCTCAAGCGCGGACCCCCGCTCCGCGTCGACCGGGGAGGTCGGGCGGAGCGGGACCGTGGACGGTCTACCGGTCAGAACCCGCCCCACTGGCGGGCCGAGCACTTCCAGGTCTTGCCGTTGTCCTGCGAGACGCAGAACACGAGGATCTTGCCGAGGATCGGGAGGTTGACGGTGAAGAGGTGGCCCTTGGTCTTCGCGTAGACGACGCCGGACTTCTCGGCGACGTCGGCCAGCGCCCACTCGGGGTCCGGTCGGTCCACTGTCGCCACCCGGCGCAACGACGTGATGTCCTTGCCGTCGAGGAGCGTCCTGATCTCGTCCGCCGTCGGCTCGCCGTCGCCGATGAGCGTCTGCACGCTGGACGGGCCGTCGACTGCGACACCGTTCGCCTTCTCGAAGGCTGCCTTCGTCCCTCCGACCGTGGTGCCGCCGGCGAGGTCGAGGGTGAGGATCAGCTCCCCGGTCCGGCGCGACAGCAGGCATTCCCAGACGGACTTGCCGGACGCGACGCACATGGTCAGGCACCACTCCCGGCCGCCAGAGGTGGACGAGGCGAAGAGCAGGGACGTTGCCGTCCCGCCGTCGCCAGTGCCGTCGTACGTGCCGTCGGCGAGGTCGGCCATTGTCGTGCCGAGCACCTCCCGGCTGCCCGGGATCGTGCCGACGACCTTGACGCCGTCGACCTCCTTGCCGGCGGCGAGCGCCGCGAGTTGGTCGCTGGTGAGGGTCCGTCCGCCGGTGTCGACGGCCAGCACCCTGTCCAGGTCGCCGACGGGCCTGCCGGTCAGGTCCTCGAGTTGTCGAAGCATCGTGCCCGGGGCACCGGGGTGGTCGGTGATCGTCGTCCGGGCCTCCCCCTCGGCCGCCTGCGACGGTGCGTACGAAGCCGTCAGTCCGACGATCAGGGCGGTCGTGACGATGGTGGCGCGCCTGGTGATGTCCCGCAGAGTTGTCATGCTGTCCTCATTTCCGTGATCGGTGTCGGCGGGGTGGGACGGGCTACCAGCGACACGTCACGATGTCGCCAGTGGTGTTGGGGGAACCCCAGTCGCAGTGGTCGTCGATCCACTCGCCGATCTCGCCGATCGTGTCCACGATCCAGGCGAAAACCGACTTGATCGCGCCCCAGAGGCTGAAATAGACGACGGTCGTCTCGGGTGTCCCGCCGGCCTCGTCGATGACGTCCTTCGTCGACATGACGGCGTCGGGCTTCTCGATGATGTCCAACACCCGTACTCCGGTGTCGTCCTTGCCGGCCAGCAGCGCCTCGATCTGCTCCGGGGTCCGCTCCTTGCCGTCGTCGACCGCCACTATCGCGCGGTCGACGAACACCTCCCGGCTGCCGCTGACGGCCTGGGCGATGCCGGCGATCTCGCCCACTGTGAGGTCGTTGCCGAGCGCGGGGCCGGTGAAGCGTCGAACGGACACGGCACCGGACGGCTCGACCTGGATCTCGTCGGCCGTGATCAAGTCGTCCGCTCCGAAGGGCGCCCAGGCGAACGTCCACTTCCCGCCGACGCAGCGGAACGGGCCGTACTCCCGGCCCTCGGGCGCGGTCTCGGTGCGGAGGATCTTGCCGCGCTCGTCGACGTGCTGGACCACGCAGTCGGCGCCCTTGCTCGGCGGTTTGTCGGTCTGGGCTACGGCGGCGGACGACATGGCCAGCACCGTCGCGCTGACCACCCCGATCACCGCGAGACGGTGTGCCAGAAGACTCATCGAACGCTCCGTTCCTGATGCGGAAGAGACTGGTGTCCGAAGAGTGCCGGGCGGCGCTGAAGCGGCCCGGAAACGGCGCAGAAAGCGGGGGTACGTCAGCGCAGCCGAGTGGCGTCGAGCTGGTCGAGATCGGCGCGGATCGAGTCGGCGTCGGCATCGCCGAGCTCGTCGAGAATGGTCAGGGCTCGCCGCCACGCGGCACGGGTGGCGGGGACCTCGCCGAGCGCCAGGTGGCTGCCGCCGAGATTGACGTACGTGCCGGCCTCGGCGTACCTGTCGTTGACCTGTGTGAAGAGTTCGAGGGCGTGCTCGTAACAGGCGATGGCCCGTCGGTCGTCGCCGAGCTGGTGGTGGGCGTGGCCGAGGCTGTCCCAGGTGTCGGCCTGTCCCTGGACGTCGTCCACCTCCTGCAACATCCGCAGCGCCTGGCCGCACGACTCGAGGGCACTGTGGTAGTTGCCGAGCAGCGCTTCCTGCCAACCGACCGCGTTGAGGGTGTACCCCTGCCCGGCCCGGTTTCCGGCCCCCCGAAACAGGGTCAGCGCCCGCCGGGAGTGGTGCAGAGCCTGCTGGTGCTGCCCCTGCCGCTCGGCCAGTTGACCAAGGTTCAG
Organism: Micromonospora sp. NPDC050795; assembly: GCF_044456785.1. Classification (NCBI taxonomy): domain Bacteria; kingdom Bacillati; phylum Actinomycetota; class Actinomycetes; order Micromonosporales; family Micromonosporaceae; genus Micromonospora; species Micromonospora sp. NPDC050795. Next base: position 72,620 of record NZ_JBITGE010000004.1, read on the forward strand.
GCAGGTGTGCGCCCGTCCGGCGTCGTCGCCGACGTCGGTGAACAGGTCGAGTGCGCGCCGCAGGTGGTCGTCGGCCTCGTCGTACCGTCGGAGCCGGGAGCAGGCGAGACCGAGGCTGCGGTGCGCGTGGCCCTGCCCCGCCTGGTCCCCGATGCGGGACGCGGCGGCCAGAGCGATCTGTTGCGTGCCGAGCCAGTCCTGCCAGTGCCCCTGCCGGTGCAGAAAGCCGGCCATGGTCCAGGCGAGCTGCCAGGCGTGTCCCTCGAACCCGGACCGCGCCGCGAGCGGCACGGCGGCGAGCAGGACGGGGACCTCGGTGGCGAACCACGCCGCGGCGGCCGACCGGCTCCTGGGGCGTTCCGGCGTCACACCCGCCCGGGGTGGCGGGAGGCTGATCGCGCTGAAGTGCGGGTGCAGTGCCAGGTCGGCGGCGTGAGCGGTGTGCAGGCAGTGGTCGAGCAGCCGGTGGATGGCGGCCCGACGCTCGGCCGGCGGCTCGGCCTCCTCGGCCAGGTCGGCGGCGTACGCGCGCAGCAGGTCGTGGAACGCGTAGCGCCCGTACGTGTGCTCGGTGAAGAGATTCGCCCGGGTCAGCTCGGTGAGCAGAGGGCCGGTCGCCTGCCCGTCGACGCCGGCCAGGCTGGCCACGGCCGGGGCGGAGACGTCCGGGCCGGGATGCAGGCTCAGCAGCCGGAACAGCCGGGCAGCGGCCGGGCTGAGCGTCCGGCACGACCAGGAGAAGACCGCCCGTACGTCGGTGGCCTCGTCACCCGCGCGGAAGGCGTCCAGGTCGCCCAGCTCGCCGGCGACGGCGGTCAACGAGAAGTGTCGGTTGGTGGCGGCTCTGGCGGCCACGATGGCCAGGGCGATGGGCAGCCGGGCGCACCGGTCGGCGATGGTGTCGGCAGCGGCGGGTTCGGCGGCGACCTGGCGCTCCCCGAGCCGGCGGACCAGCATGTCGCGGGCCTCGCCGGGGCTCAGCAGGTCGAGGGGCACCGGTTGGGCGCTTTCGGTGACGACCAGCGGGATGAGCTGGTCGCGGCTGGTGACGACGGCGAGGCAGTCCGGTGAGCCGGGCAGCAACGGACGGACCTGCTCCGCGTCGCGCGCGTTGTCCAGCACCACCAGCAGTCGCCTGCCCGCCACCGTCGTGCGGTACAAGCTCGCCATGGCGTCCAGGTCGCGGGGCATCCGGGCCACCGGAACGCCGAGCGCCTCCAGGAAACCGTGCAGCGCCCGCGCCGGTTCGGTCGGTGTGGCCGCCGGGTCGAAGCCGCGCAGGTTGACGTAGAGCTGTCCGTCGGGGAAGCGCTCGGCCGCGCGGTGCGCCCAGTGCACGGCGAGGGCGGTCTTGCCGACGCCGGCCGTCCCGGACACCACGACGGCGCCGCCCCGGTCGATCAGCGCGTCGAGGGCGGCGAGCTCCGCGTCACGTCCGGTGAACGTGGGTACGGGGGGAGGCAGTTGCGCCGCGACCCGCGTCGGTGTAGGCGCGGCCGGTGCGGCGATGGCGGTGTCCTGGCGCAGGATGGCGCACTCCAGGTCGCGTAGCCGCGGACCCGGGTCGAGGCCGAGGTTCTCCCGCAGGTTGTCGCGCAACCGCCGGTACGTGGCGACCGCCTCGCCCTGTCGGCCGTCGCGGTACAGGGCGAGCATCAGCTGGGCGTGCAGGTGCTCGTCGAAGGGGTGTTGTCGGACGAGCCGTTCCAACCCGGGGACGAGGCCGGCGTGCTCACCGACGGACAGCCGGGCCTCGGCGAGTGACCGTTCGGCCTCCAACCGTAGGCGTGCCAGGTGTTCGGCCTGTTCCTCCAGCCAGGCCGACCCGGCCACGTCGGCCAGCGGTGGGCCCCGCCACAGTGCCACCGCGGCCGTCAGGTGCTTCACCTGCTCGTTGGGGTCCGTCGAGCGCCGGGCCAGCTCGATGAGGCGCTCGGCGGCCTGGACATCAGTGGAGTCCGGCCCGGTGTCGAGCAGATAGCCGGGCTGGCGCGCCACGATCGACCCGGGCTCACCGAGCACCCCGCGTAGGTAGGAGACGTGGCGTTGCAACGTGTTCGCCGCGGTGGCCGGTAGCTGGTCGCCCCAGACCACGTCGACGAGCCGGTCGATGCTGACGACACGGCCCGCGTGCAACGCCAACGTGGCCAGTACCGCCTTGCGGCGTACGCCGTTCACCGCCTGCGCAGCGCCGGCGACGACCACCTCCACCGGCCCGAGCAGCCTGACCCGCACGCCCGTACCAACCATCGAGATCACCGAATCAGGCTAAATCTCCACCCCGGCATGCTCGATCCGTTCGTCGCGCACTGGACAACATCCAGGGGGCACCAGAACCGGACTCCGGGCGCTAGCCTCTAGCGCACTACGGCAGGGAGGTGCGCCGATGAGCCGTCGGCTGCGGCGCGTCGCGATGGTGCTGCTCGGCGCGGTGTTGCTGGGCACGGTCGGCCACAGCCTCGGTTCCTGGTACGGCGGTCGCGGTGTCACTCCGCCCACCGGCGACCAGGCGCAGACCGTGGCGGCGCAGCTGCTTCCCGGTGCGGTGCCGGTCGACTCGGGTCGAATCGTGCACGGCTACCGGTGGGGCGTCCATCTCGCTGCCGACGACCTGGGCTCGGGCCGGGTGTCCTTCTGGTACGACGATGGTGACGACTGTGGGCTCTCGGAGCAGCTACGGCGCAACGCCGGGAGGCAGGGGTGGCAGGGCCTTCGCCGCGTACCCGGCTACCTGTGCGACGGCTGGCGGGCTGAGCGCGACGGACTGACGTTCACGCTCAACTACTCGGAGAGCGGGACAGAGCTGACCATCGCACCGGCCGCGCCCGGCACGTTCCTCGCCAGCACTGTCGCTGGCACCCTCACCGGTGCCGCAGCCGGCGCGGCGCTGTTCGCGTGGGTGGGACGGCGGCGTCGACCCGTACCCCTGCTGGTCTGCACCCTGGTGACGGTTGGCCTCCTCCCGGGTGCCGCCCTCATCTGGATGGCCGTGGTTCAGGGCATCGTCACCGAGCCGATCTGGCCCATCTGGCCCGCTCTCGCCCCCGTGCTCGTGCCACTGTGGCTCGTGCTCCTCCTGGTCGGCGTGTACGCCTTCCCGAAACGCGAGACCGGGACCGACCCCAGCTCTCGGGTCACGGCGGTGGTGGTGAGTGTCGCGTGCGGCCTGGCCCCCGTGGTGATGGCCGCCACCCTGCTTTTCCTGTTCGCTCGAGCGCAACCCTTCCGATAGCTGCCAGAACGTCGATGCACGATCGGGATCAGGAGCGGCCGTAGGCTGATCCCTCGCCCATAAGCGTCAATGGAGAGCACAGTGACCACACGTAACGGCAAGGTGATCGTCGACCAGACCATCTCCGCCGACGGGTACTCGGCCGGGCTCAACCAGACCGAGGAACGCCCGTTCGGCGACGACGGCGGTGACGGCTGGGGCCGTGGGCTGCACGCCTGGATGTTCGACGCCGCCGAGGAGAACCAGGCCGAGCTCGACCAGAACACGCAGGCGTCGGCGGTCATCATGGGGCGCAACATGTTCGGCCCCGTGCGCGGTGCATGGGATCGGCAGTGGAACGGCTGGTGGGGTGACGACCCACCGTTCCACAAGCCGGTGTTCGTGCTCACCCATCACGAGCGCGAGCCGCAGCCGATGGCGGGCGGCACCACCTTCCACTTCGTCACCGACGGGATCGAATCGGCGCTCGCCCAGGCGCGCGCGGCGGCCGGTGACGGCGACATCCTGATCCACGGCGGCGCGACCACCATCAACCAGTACCTCGCCGCCGGCCTCGTCGACGAGGTGCGCCTGCACATGGTGCCGCTCACCCTCGGCACCGGTGTGCGGCTGTTCGACGGCGTCCCGTCGCTGAAACTCGAACAGGTGACGGCACGGGCGGCGAGCGCGGTCCTGCACGTCACCTACCGCGTGCTCTCCTGAATCGACGGAGGATGCGTTGTCCGCCATCGCGTCACTGACAGTGGTCCCCAGGGACAGCGTCGTTGAACTGGCCCGCCTGGCCCGCACATCGCCGTCGTCGTTCCACGCGTACCTGGCCGAACACGGGCGCAGGGCGCGACAGGAGTACGACTGGTCCGGCTACTGCATGCTGTACGTCCTGACCTATCTGGAGGAGCGCGGCATCGACCTGGATCCGCCGGAGTTCAACGCCGAGTCGGAAGCCATCAACAGCGCGTACGGCCTGACCACGCTCATCACTCCCGCACCAGGGTTACTGGATCAGCTAGATCCCGGCGCGCACCGCGCGGAGGAGTTGGTCGCCCACTTCGAGGAGATGGGGGTGGACTTCGAGGAGAGCGGCGCGGCCGGCCTGGACACGCTGAGGCTGCTGCGCGACAGCGTCGCCGAGCTCCGCGACGACCAGGTGTTGCTGATCAACATCGGCTGAGGCCGACTCACCCGGGCGGAAGACGGCGCTGACCCGCAGGCCGGTTTGGTTCCGGCGACGGCGGGAACCCGCGGAACCGGAAGGCTCTCGGGTGACCACCGTGGGGGAGGCTCATGCGCTGGTTTCGTGCGGCTCGCGGCGTCTCCGCCGAGGGCACAACCAGAGCCAGCAACCCGATTGGTGCGGAACGAGACCCGAAGCGGGCAGTCACCTTCAGCGACGCGGTCATTGCCATCGCCGTCACCCTGCTCGTCCTGGAGATCCAGCCGCCGAAGGACACCGAGCACCTGCTCCGCGGCCTCACCGAACTGTGGCCCTCGTACCTGGCGTACGCGATCACCTTCCTGCTGATCGGTCAGATGTGGGTGAACCACCACGTCATGTTCGACCACATCCGCTCCGCCGACCGCATGCTGCTCCTGCTCAACACCCTGCTGCTGATGGTGATCGCGTTTCTGCCGTTCGCCTCGTCCCTCCTGGCCCACGCGTTCGAGTCGGGCCACGGCCAGCGCACCGCACTCATCTTCTACGGGGCCACCTATGTTGTGGCCGCCATCCTCTTCAACGTGATCTGGGAGTACGCCAGGCAGGGCCGTCGCCTGCTGACCTCCACCACCGACGACGACACCGCACGGGCGATCAGCAGGCGCTTCCGCCCCGCACCGTTCTGGATCGTCGTCGGGACCGCACTGGGCGCTATTCATCCGGTCGTGGGCCTCGTAGTGGTCATCGCGTTCATCCCCTTCTACTGGCTGCCGATCAAAGGCGAGGTCGGCAGCATCAAGCGCACCCGCGAGCAGAGTCACGGTGACCGGTAGCCACGAACCAGCTGCCCTGTCACCCCGGCGACTAGCGGGGCCGGAGGTCGCGGGGGGTGAGCGGCCGACCCGCCGCATCCCGGACGGCGACTGACACCGAGTTCCTGCCAGCCCAGTCCGGGCCGGTTGGTGCGGCCTGCACCACGAAGCGCCTGGACCCGGCGGAGCCGTGCACCTCGAGAGGCACCAGTTCGGCGTTGCGGAAGCGGGCCTGGACATCTCCGCCGTCCGCGGCCACCTCGGCTCGGGCGGCCGCGGCGGGAAGCATGCCGAAGATGATCGGGGCGGCGGCGCCGCGGAGCGTACGGACGCTGAGTTCGTAGTTCTGCAGAACTCCGGACTCGGTGCAGGCGCGTTCCACTGTCGCGCCGTCCTGACGCAGGTAGAGACACTCGCCCCAGGTGCTTTCCCGAACCTGGACCACCGACCAGTGCACGCCGCCGGTCGTGCCTTCGGTGAGTAACCGGGGACCGGTGACGCTCGGCCGCCGCCCATCCCAGCCCTCCCAGGTGAGGCCACCGACCACGGCAAGACCACCGAACACCACCACGGCGGCCACCACGGTACGAAAACGGCTAGTAGACAAGCAGGTCACCGCCTTGCGCGTCGTGCAGCCGCAGCGACACGACCTCGACCCGGTCGCCCGCATCGGGTACGTACACGGCGTAGACCCGGTAGGCGTCGTGACCCGATGCGATGGTGGCCGCCTCGCGTGGCGTCCCGTCGCCAAGGGTGATCTGGATCGACGTGGCGGCGGCCGGCACGATGCCGTAGAGAATCGCCTCCGGCAGTCGTCTGCCCAGACGTTCCGAATGGACCTGCTCGACCCGCCCACCGGCCAGCCAGCCGTCGCCGTCAGCCACCCGGGGCCAGGCGCAGTCCTTGCCTGCCTCCCGCCAGTTGACGTACGGGTCGGAGAACGTCTCCCGCTCAAGTTTGGCGCAACGGACATCGAACGAACCGGTGACCCGGAGCCGATAGTTGTCGCCCTCGTCGAGGGTGAAGAAGGCGACGTTGCTCTTCCACCGGTCACCGATGGCGACATAGGTCCAGCCGGAGACCCCCAGCAGGACGAGAAGGACGATGAGACCCCGGCGTACGGCCCTGCGCGGTCCGGCGGTCATGCGGCGCTCCTCGGTGGGTGTGACGCACTCACGGTAACGCCGCCGCACCAGCGCCTCGGGGAGACTGGAATGCCTGCCCCGTCAGCTCGCGGTGCCCAGCCAGACCGTCACACGAATCTTCCACCCGCCGCTCATGGGCTCGACGAACTCGACGGCTGCGACATGCTGGTCGCCCTGCGTGCGAACGCAGTATCGGCTCCCTTTGACATATCTGGAGTTGCTCGTCGCGGAGCTGTTGAGCAGCGCAAGGCAGTCCTGTCGTTGTGGTGCGCCGGGCTGGGCCCACTTCGCCAGACCGGACCAGGCCGGGTAACTCGTCATCAGTGTGCCGGCGTCGTAGATGTCGATGCTGGGGTCCGGGACCGCAGCGACCTTCGGCGGGTCCGCGTCGAGGTCGACACCGTTGTTGGTGAACAGCAACTCGTACGGACCCGCGCCCGCGCCCTCCACCGCAGCGGCACGCGATGGAGTCGCCTGGGCACCGGCCGTCCCCGCCGAACTGGGCGTGGCGGTCGTCCCGGTCGACGTCTGCTGACCGCCGTCCGCGCCGAAGCCGTCGACCTGATGCACGAAGGCTGCGGCACCCACGATCGCGGTGATCAGGGCCGCGACGGCGGTGAGCATCCCGGCCATTGTCTGCCAGAACGGCTCCCGTCGACCGGAGCCGTGCTGCGGATCGGTCACGCTTCTTCCCTCCGCCACCTGGCACTCGCGCTGATCATCGCACGACCGTGCCACCCGTCGATGCCTCCGACAACGGCTTCGACATGAAGGACATCGACAGTCGTAGGATGCCCATCTTGGGATACACGGTGTGGCCGTCGGGCCGTCTGCACCTACCGGAGTCGGAAGACGCCGCCGCGGTCGCCGCCGCCAAAGCCGCCATGGCCGAACAGGCCAGTTGGTACGAACCCGATGAGTCCCCGTCGGATGACACGCTTGTCGACATAGCCTGCGAGGCCAGAGCCTCGATCATCCGCGACGGCGACTGGATCGAATTCGATCATGACGACGAGGGCGACCCCAAGTGGTCGTACCAGGCCCTTGCCTTCTACGTCGCGATCGCGCCGTTCGTTCGCTCCGGAACGGTCCACATCGAAGGCGAGGACGGCGCCCGCTGGTCCTACACCTACGCGGACGGGCAGGTCACCCAACAGGGTTGGAACGGTTGGGATGGATCCGTCGAGCCGTTTGGCCAGTACGTCGACTGTGGGTGACGTACTGGCCACCGTTCCCTCGACCGGCCTGCCCAAAGTCAGGGATGAGTGCGGTCAAGGCGTCCGCGTCTCCCAGGCCGGCCGCTGAGGCTCGTCGTTGTGCACGACGATGTCGGCGTGCTGCGTCGGCCGGGCCGTAGCGAGGTAGAGCTGCTGGGAGGGGATGTAACGCTCCCGCCAGCGCCGTTCGACGTCGGCCCGGGTCGACGCCCGGCGCTCCCGGACCACGGCGCGGTCCACTGTCTTGTCGAATGCCGTGGACACGAAGACGCGCAGCTCCCACCGGTCAACCAGTTCCGGGCGCAGCAGGAAGACGCCGTCGAAGACGAGCACGGCGTCGACCGGGGCAGTCACGACCGGCGGGGACAGCACGGCATCCGTCGCGCTGTCGTAGACCGCGGATTGGAAGCGTCGATCCCCGCCCGGCCCCAGCGGGTCGAGTAGAACCCGCTTCAGCGCGTGATAGTCGTGGGTGTCGTGGTAGCAGCCTTCAGCCGAGTACTCGCCGCGCGGATAGCGCTGCGCCCGAGGGAAGAGGAAGTCGTCGATCGTAGCGCGGATGACCTCGCGGCCCTGTGCGCGCAGGACGACGGCCAACTCGTCGGCGAGGGTGGTCTTACCGGCAGCGGGCGCTCCGTCGACGGCAACCCGCACCGGGTGGGCGACCGTGACGCAGCCAACCGCCCCAACCAGGCGGTCGAGCAGCTCGTCGCGCGTGCCGTGAACCATGTCCTGCCCATCCGCACGCGAACCGCACGGTTGATCGAGCAGCAAGGTCCTCAACTCCCGTCGATCTAGGCGCCGAACGCGAGCTGCAGCACTCCCACCGTTGATTGGTGGCAGCCGCCGTCAGAACGGTGCGAGCAGTCGGATCTCGCAGCGGACCCCGTTGGCCTTGGCGAGCCGACCATCACCGGTCACAAGCGGACAGGCCATCAACTCCGCTGCCGCGACATACGCTGCGTCGTGGGCCGTGACATTGCTCCGCAACTGCCACATCCGGTCGAGCAATAGCAAGACGTCAACCTCGTCGATAACCAGTGAAGGCAGAGTGTCGACCGCCTCTTGAGCGCGGGCAGGGCTGAGTTTGCCACCGAGGGCCTTGCCTCTGATCACTGACATGACTTCCACCAGAAGATGTCCTGGTGCCGCCCAGTGCGGATCTGCGGTCAGTTCCGCTCGCGCCGCGTCGCCTACCGGCCCGTCGTCGACCAGAGCATCAGCCAGGACCGAGGCGTCCACGACAATCATGCGGCACTACCCCACGGCCCTCGCTGCTCTCTCTGGTCTGTCAGCTCCGCAGCGCTCTCCCCCGGGAGGGATCGAGTGCCATCAGAACGGCCGGCGAAGCGATCAAGGGTCGCCGTATTGCGCAGACGTCGAGCCTGCGTCTCCACCAGCTCCAGCAGGTACGCCTGGAGCGACTGCCCACGTTCCTTGGCTTGGGCAGCCAAGGCGTCTCGTACCTCTTCCGGCACGTCCCGAATTTGGATAGCAACCATGCATCGGGAAGGTCGCTGCGAGGTATGGGGTGTTCCCGCGACGAGCCCCGAGCGCCGCCAGCTCACCGGCATCATGGCGGAGGTCGCGCGCTCCCTGGATCTGCGCGCCCACAAGGACTTGAGATTGCGGACCGCCTCGACCGGGCGGCGGACGCCGACTACTGGCCTACGTTGGGTCGCCTTCCAGCGTCCACGCCGTGAGCCGCGTTTCCCAGCTCCCGGGATGGGCGGTCTGAGTTCCGTCGCCGTGCTCGATCCTGAGTCCGCTTGACTCGCTGCGGTAGCGCTCGCCTGCCTGGATGAAAGCCGGGGGCCGCAGAACGAGCCAGTAGCAACCGCCGCACCTCAGCTCCTCCACAAGCAGCATGCGTTTCGCGCGCTGCCAATCGCTCCAGCGTTCATCTTCTGCCATGCGATCAGTAGAGCACTCGGGATGCCTCACTACTGCCAGCCGCCGCCGACCCACCGTCCAGTGACGGGGCTTGCCCGCAAGATGCCGCCCTGCGGGTTAGCAGAAGAGCTGCTCCTTCAAGGTTGCCGGCGAACCCAGGGCGGCTCTCCCTCGGGTTAGCAAGCTCCCGGCGATGCTCGTAAACGATGCCGTGCGGGGCGAGTGCCTGGCAGAGGGCCGACTTGCTGAAGCCACGCTTACGAGAGATAGGCGTCATCCGGACATCGACTAGGCGCGTGACGCCCATGTCCGCGAGACCGGTCACGAACTCATCGATCGAGCGGCCCTCGTAGCCGACACCCAGGATACCGGCCCGGTAACTCACAGCTAAAGTGACGCTTATCGGAACGCCCTTTCATGGGTCGTCTGCCAAGACCAGGTCCTTAACCGACCAGCCACGGTACGTACGTCCACACCGGCCGCGATTAGCTCCGTGGCTGAGTAGTGCCGCAGGGCGTGCAGGTTTGTGGTGACGCCGAGCCGAGCGGCCATCCGGCTGAACCGCTGGGTGGCCGTGTCCGGCACCAACGGCGTGCCACCTTCTGGGTCCGGCGAAAAGACATAGCCGTCACTCGGCAGCGAGATCTTGATGGCCCTCGCTCGAAGCGATCGGCTCAGGGCCCGTCCGCGACCGGAGGTCAGCCTTGCTCGGCGTTGCTAACGTCGGGGCGACGTCCGGAGGGGCAAACGGGAGGACGACGCGGTGGCCAGCAGCGGAAGTGCAGCGGCCTTGCCGAGTCGGCGTGCTCGCGCGCCGATGGTCGTGATCGGCAGCGTCGTCGCGTTGGCCGCCCTCATCGCGCCGGGGTACCTGCTGGGTACCGATCCGCGGTTCGCGCACGGAGAGGTCATCCTCGTGGCGCTGGCTTCGGGAGCCCTTCTGGTGCTGTCCTGGCTCGTCCGCCTCATGCAGTGGTGGGGTGCCGCTCGTGCTCCCGCGAGGCGCGTCATGGTGACCGCGCATCTGGCGCAGTCGCCGCAGCCGGGAAGTGCGGGGCGGGTCACCGCTGCGGCGGGCGCCGTGAGCGCCGCCGGCGGGATCGACACCAGTCCCAAGGGATACGCCGTCTGGCTGACGGTGAGCGGCCGGGACGGCGGGGACGGCCGTGTCCTGCACCAACGCGTCGTCTGGGAACCGTGGTTGCGCGAGCTGACCAGGCCGCGTCAGGCCACGGTCCGGCACGGGTCCGGCGTCAGCGTGGTCGACGTGGTCGGGTACGGACGGCTCTGGCCGGCGAGTTTCACGCTGCGCCGTCGTCCCTACGGAGTCAGACTCATTCCGTTCCGCAAGGCCCGGAGGCTGCCGAAGGGGAACAGCCTCTCGTACGGCCGTCTGGCCTACCTTTTTCTCCTGTTCGTCCTGCCCTGCCTGCCCGGCGCCGTCACCCAGGGTATGTGGGCGCTGCTCGGGTGGTGGGTGGCGTACGTCGTCGCCTCGATGGCCGCCGTCGGAGCCTGGTTCGGCATCATCCCGCCCGGCGTGCTTCCGGGAGCAGCCCGTCGGGGCCGCGCCCCGGCGACCTCGTGACCACGGACGCGATCGAGCCGACAGGCGGCGACCTCGGCCAGCTCCGTGAAGCGCTGCTCGGCAGCATCGCCCCTCCACAGGAAAACGGCTGGTGGGCCGGAGGTACCACCATGGGAACCACACCGCCACGATCACCGGTGATCCGCTACCGCTGACTTTGCCCAGCTCACGGGTGCCGGGCGGTGCCCGATGACCCCGACTCGACCGGTCCAATCGCCGGTGCGGTTCGCCGATGCCGAAGAGATCAACCCGTTCCAACTCCTTCTCGATCTTCATGAGCATGCCGTCGCTCGGACGCCGGGATCCGGACGCGATAACGTCCTGGCGGAGCTGGCGTTGTCCGCTGCGGTGGTATCCCGGTGGACTCGCTGGCAACCCTCAATGATCTACACCGCGCTGCGGGTGGGCGCGGACCTGACGGACGTCGCGAGAGCGACCGGTCTCGACGCGGGCGAAGCCGTCGACCGGTGGCGGCGATGGGTCGATGTCCAAACGCGGCTGGACATCGGCGGATGTCCGCCCGTGGACCCCGTCGAGGTCTGTGCCATCGAGCGACGGCTTGGGCCGAGGGTGGTTCGATGACGCCGACCCGGCTTGCCCGAGACGTGAGTACGGTGGCGGTGGCCGGGATTGCTGCTTGGTCGTCGTGGAGTCACATGGTCGCCGTGGCGTTGAGGTTCGGTGAGCGTCCCGAGGTCGCCTACGTGCTCCCGCTGTCGGTCGACGGGATGCTCGTCGTCGCGTCGGCGGCTATGGTCGAGGACAAACGCGCTGGCCGGACGGTGCGGTGGTCGGCTCGGGTCGCGTTCGTAGTCGGGGTGGCGGCGAGCGTGGGGGCGAACATCGCGGCCGCAGCACCGAGCCCTGGGGCACGAATTGTCGCTGCGTAGCCGGCGATCGCTCTGCTGCTGGTCGTGGAGATGCTGACCAGATCGCAACCGGTCTCAGGTGACAGCTGCGGCGGGACGAGGGCTGCTTACCCGCAGAAAGAGCCGCTGGCCTCCGGCGCCGCGCCCGCGCCATCGAAGTCGCGCCTAACGGACCTCTTGCCCCCGGTCGGGAACGCGCAGGCTGGTGCCGTCGGCGGTTCGGCGACTCGTCAGGTGCCAGGATCTGCGCCCCGGCGGACTGAACGACGGAAGCGAACGGCCGAGCGCGGGCAGCGAACGGTAGATGTTGTCGCCCGGCTACGCGCCGAGCGCCCCCAGGCCAGCCTGCCGGCGTTAGCGTCGGCTGCGGGGGTATCCGAACGTCATGTCCGACGCCTCGTTGTTGCAGCCAAGGCCGGGGAGGCGGAAGACGAAGCAGATCGTCCTTGACTAGTGGGGACCGTTGCCTCAGTCGCTAGGGGCCCGGCCTACGACCTGCCCGATCAACCAATAGTCCAGCGCGTCCAACTACTTCAGCCCGACCGGCTGGGCTTCCTCAACCGCCTCCAAAACCGGCTGGGCTTCCTCAACCGCCTCCAAAAGACGATGACGTCGTTCATCAAGTGCTACTTCCATGATCGGGAGTTACACGTTGACCGTACAGACCCTCTCCTGGTGATCGCCGATTGTCGACACGGAACCGTAGGATCGCGCGGCAGCCGAATCACTCGCGATCCGTGAGACCGGGGAGAACCGTGCCCATCATCAACGTTCCGCTCGACGTGCCGGATGACATCTTCGCGGGTATTACGGCCGGTGAACTGACCAGGTACGGCGGTGTGGTGCGGAACCATGCGGGTGCCATCTTGGTGCACCTGAAGGACGGGCTACGTTCGGCGGAGACGCAGCGAGCGGTCTCGAAGGGTGCCGCGACAGTTCGGAAAAGCTCCAAGGTCATCGCTGTCGGGCTGGGCGTCGCAGCGGTGGCGGCGGTCGGAGTCGCGGTGTTGGCGGCTGCAACGAGAGTGAAGAGGCAGGGCAGTCCCCAGGGTGCCGAGCTGGAGATGCCGATCTGCATCCAGAGGTTCACCGTCTCGCTGCGTGCGTACTTGGACGCGGCTCGCGACGGACGCCTCGGCGAGAAGGACGTCGAACGCCTGGTTTCGGATCTGGATGCGGTCGAACCGGAATCCGATAGTGGCAGAATCGCCATTGATTTCTCAATCGGCCAATGGAAGGCGCTCGTTCAACTGGTGGCCGATTACACGAGGAGACTCGCCGAAGCGAATCGGGTCGAGACGAGCGATCTTCGAGAGCTGGCCCACCCGACTGACGGCGATGTTGTCTTGGGCCTACGTCGCCACCTCGAACTTCAAAAGCAAATCTTCAAGAATGCCGCATAGCCAACAGCGCGAAATTGACTACCGCGTCAGGCAACTCGAGCGGGCAGACCGGGATGGGTATGCAGCCGCTCTCCGCGACGCGACACGACACTGCGGTGGCGGGATAAATCGTTATTACGATGCAGCCTGCCAATTATACGAAACTGCAGGTAGGCGGCAGGAAGTCCACCGCTGTTAACAATGGCGACTTGGGGCTCTACCGACGCTTACCCAGACCGACCGGGCCGGCGTTCGGCACATAGCCATCGCGAGCCATCCTCTCACGGCGCCAAATCTCATCACGGCGCCGCCTCTCAAGCCGCTGGTGCCGCTTCTGCTCACACTCCGAGCACACTGTAAGCGCGCCGCGCAGTTTGGAGCCAGACACAAGGGTGGCATCCGAGATGTCCACGCCGCAGACTGCAGACATGGACAGCTTATTAAGCCTGTGCGCGACGGGCGGCGACCCTCCGTTCCTATCCGAGCTGGGTACCGAAGGAGGCATGATAGCCCAATCCATCTGAGCAATGTACACGTCAACGTCCCGCTGAGCGATCCTACAAACGGTTGTAGACGGGTCCGAGCATGGTGCGTTTCGGGCATCGTGATAGGCGGACGTGGCTGCCGTTGCTGCTGCTCTGGCCCCATCCATTGGGTCAATTGGTCTGCCCGGTCGGTAGGTGCCGGCCGATGTAGCCGACATAGATTCGCGCGCTCTGCGCCGTATCATCGTAATAGTGCACGCGGGGGCTGATCATCGCGAACTGAACGATCTTAAAATGCGCCCCCATGAAGGTCTCGCCCGCCGCAATGACGGAGGCCGGGACGGGTAGCACCCGCTTCCTCCAGAACGCCGGGTTGGTTCGGACCTCCTCGCTCTCGTCACGGGCGTGTCGTCGCGTCGGCCACTCGTGGCAGCCATCCGGAGTGTTCTCCAGGAAGCCGTGCACGTCCCGATCCCAGCGTCCGTCTGCCTTCGCCGCTGCATAGTCCTGTAGCACCAACAACGCGTCCCAGGTCTTCGAAGCCCAGGCGCCCAGGGGGTCGTTGCTGTCGAGTTCCTCAGCGCAGTCAGGATCGCCCGTGAACACGACGTGCTCGAGTCTTGGCAGCCAACGGAGCAACTCGCCGAAGCTGTCCGGCCGGGAGACGTCCGCTTCCGATGGCTGCGCCGTCCAGGCCACCTCTGCTTGCCCCGTAGAGGCGAGCCGGTGGCGTAGCCTCCGTTCAGTCTCCGCAGATCGGGTCAGGCGGTCGACCGCGTCCCGGTTCTCGATCTGCTCATCATCCAGCTGCCATTTGACGTCGTGATACGCCTTCCGTGTCTCATCGAGTTCGGCCTGAAGCTGCGCGAATCGGGATGCGACGTCTTTCTGCGCCTCCTGCGATGACCGACCGACCTCGATCAGACGCACGATCTCGTCGATCCGGTCGACGGTCAGGTCATCGACCCCTAACTTGATCTTCAGGTAGTCGAGCAACATGCCTTGCTGCACGCTGGCGTCATCTCGCCGGCGATCACTCTCTCGCCTCTCGACGTCCGCTGCCTGGGGTTGCGACGGCACGAGCGAGGGCCGCTTCGAGCTGACGTCGCCGAGCCGGTGCACCAACATTTCGTCGGCGATACGTTCCAGCATCCGGTGTACCCGCGCCACCGATGCGGGTAGTGGCTGTTCGAGAGCCTGCAGTTGGGCGTTGGAGGCGAGGACCCGCGCGAGCCGGGGCTGTTCGTTGTCGTCGGCGATCCGTTCGGCGCTCAGCACCCGATGCCGCAGCCCGTCGACGACGGAGTCGGGTTGCACCTGGGAGCGAAAGGTACGAAGTCGGCCGGGCATTACGGCGTGGGCTTGGCCGAGCCGGTCATTGAGCAACTGTGTGGCCTCCCCGTCCAGCACGTAGCACGAGGCCATGCCGATGGTGAACCGGGTCAGGTTGGCAATCCGGTTAGTCCACGGGACTGAAGGCAGCGAGTCGTCGTTGCCCGCGACGAAGACGACACCTCGTCGCTCGGTGTCGATGAGGGCGCGATGGACGTCGTCGACTTCGTCGCCCCGGATGACGATTGGTCGCGTCGTCAGACGTGCGGCACCGTCCCAGGAATCGATGATCTCGAGCATGGGGGCGAGAAAGCGGGGGGTGCCTGCAAGGCGGGGGCGACCGCGTGGGTCCTCGCTGTCGGGGTCGGGGGATTCGATGTCGATCCAGGCCCACGCCGCCCGCTCCCGTGCGTTGGGCGAATGAACGGTCAGCTGAATGATCCACTGTCCGTCCGGCTTCGTTTCGACGATCCTTACGCGCGTTGACGTCGAGCCATCCTGCCCCTCGTGCTGCAGTAGGAGGGCCCTGACGTTGTCGCCGATGGTCGCCCACCGATTTTCATGAAGCGCAGACGGATCCCAGCCTTTGGGGCCCGCGATCCAACGGTCGAGTTGTTCCCGTACCAGGGGCTGCAGATGGTTCCGTTCGCGGCGGGTCGTGAACACAGACCTGAAACCGAGCATTTGCACCGTCCCGAGGGGTTACAGGCGAGGGGGCTGCGCCGAACGCGTCGCCGCACTCGCTCGATGCGGCCCCGCTGGCCTCCGCCTGCCACTGCAGCACCTGGTATTGGTTCGGAAGCTGGAGTAGCCGCGGCGATCTCGAGGTCGCCATCTGGACAAGGTGAGGTCAATCCGCTTGCTTGTTGGTCACCGAGATGAGCCGTTGATCATGGTGCAGATTCCAGGTCATTGAGGAGCGCGTGCACAGGCGCCCAGCACATGCGCACCGTGTCCAGGTCGGGCACGAGCCCGTAGTCGATCTGGTGGCGGGGGTGGACGAAGTTGCGGTAGTCCCGGACCTTCTCCATGAAGTCCTTGGCGTCGGTCTGAACCCACTTCTGTTGGTGCGCGTACTCGAGGAGCAGGTGAAGGCCCGCTCGTTCGGCCGGAACCCGTCGGCCGTTCCGGCCGACCAGGCCGTTCCTTCGCACGGTTTCGTTGCGGTCAGTCACCACGACGTGCAGCAGTCCTTCGACGAAGCTGCCGATGCCGATGATCGCCAGCGCGTAGGCCCCGTTGTTCTGGCAGATGGATGCTTCGTCGGCGCGCGCCATGAGGATGTCGACTGCCTTGCCGTTCCCGGCTAGTCGTCGTACCCGCTCGTGGAGGTCCGGCGGCGGCCCATAGAGAGGAACGTCGCTGGTCTGGCTGAGCTGACCGAGTACGGGGCGCCCGCCGACGTAGGTGATGGTGAGCTGCTCCGGCGCCAGGATCCGGTTCAGCTCTTGCGCGATCGGTTCGGCGGCCTCGATGCCGCCGTCGTACTCCAGCGGATCGCCGATGCGACAGAGCAGCCGGTCGAGGGCGGCGGCGTCATCGGCATGGCAATTGAGTACTTCAGTCAGCCAGGGGATCCGCGGAGAGCCGTCGTACTGCGGATCGCCAGGCCACCGGACCCGGTGCAGGAACCGCTCGACCTGCGTACCGGTCCGCTCGTAGGGGCCATCGACGTCGCAGATCAGGCGGGCGACGCGTTCCAAAGTGAGCGGGTCGAGGACAATCATCGGGACACCTGTCGGTCGGCGCGCTGCTGCGCGATGTCGAGTGCTTCGGTCAGGCGCTGGACGATGATTGAGCCCCGCTTGCGGAAGCCAAGTTCGCTCATGACCTCTTGGAGACGCTCATCCCGATCACGCTGGAGCTGGTCGCTCACCAGCCAGGTGCAGATCTGCACCAGCTGTTCCCGCGTGTAGTCGGTGATCCGCAGACCGATCGGCACGTCGGGGCGGGGGCCACGGCGAGTCGCTGGCGGCGACTGTGGCTGAGCGGGCCGGCGGGCCGGCGGTACGGGGTGGCTCCTCGCGGCGTGGTTGGCACGGTCGACCGCCTGCCTCCAGTGGGCGATGAGTCGGTCTGTCTGGCCTGCCGGGTTGACGTACCAGTCGGTCGACCAGATGCGGTGGAACTCCCACCCCAGGCGCTCGAGGTGCTGCTGGCGTAGCCGGTCCCGGTCCCGGGCGCTGTGTGCCCGGTGGTACGAGTGACCGTCGGTCTCCACAGCGAGGACCATGCGGCCGGGCTGGTCTGGGTGGGCGAGGGCCAGGTCGATGCGGTAGCCGGAGACGCCCCACTGCGGCACGGCGTTGATGCCCTGCTGCTGGAGAGCCTTCAGGACGCTGCGTTCGAGGCCGTTGAGCTCGACCCCGGTGTGCTGTCGCGCGCCCAGGTCGCCGCCGAGGTCGACGAACTCCAGGTAGCGGCGGAGCAGTTCGGGTCCGCGGTTCCGTGTTGCCGCGGTCTGGTTCGGGTCCATGTCGTGGTGGGAGAATGCGCTCACCACGGTCATCCGACTCCGCGCTCGGGTGACCGCAACGTTGAGGCGCCGCTCACCGCCCTCCTGGTTGAGCGGTCCGAAGCGCAGCGGAAGTCGACCGTCTCTGGTCTTGGCGTAGCCGATACTCAGGATGATGGCGTCCCGCTCGTCGCCCTGGACGTTCTCCAGGCTCTTGATGAAGAACCGCTGGCTCGCGGCCCGCTCCTGGGAGAAGAAGTCGTCGAGGCGCTCATCTCGGCGTCGGCTACGCAGGGTTGCCTCGATCCGCAGGGCGTGCTTCTGCCCCATCGTGATGACGCCGAGGCTCTCGGTCGGTCGCTGCTCGGCGTGCTCGAGAATCAGCTCGACCGCCCGGTTGACCTCCTCCGTTGATGAACCGCTCTGCCCGGGGGCGACACGGCCATCCACCGTCTCCAGGCGCAGCGGGCTATCGACCTGCACGCCAGGGAACGTGACGAGGGATCGGTTGTAGATCTCGACGTTCGAGAACGCAATCAGGCGCTCGTCTCGGCTTCGGTAGTGCCAGGTCAAGCGGTAGCGGTCCGAGATAAGGCCACCGAGGACGTCAAGAACGGACTCGTAGTCCTCGAGGCTCTCGTCGCCGAGATCATCGTCTTCGCCAGCCGGGCTCTGCTGAACGAGGCGCCGGAAGAACGGCGTGGGTGGGAGTTGCTTCGGGTCGCCGGCCACGACGAGCTGGGTGCCCCGCATGATCGAGGCGACCGCGTCGTGCGGCTCGATTTGGCTCGCCTCGTCAAAGATCACCACGTCGAACGACCGCTCGGCCGGCAGGATGCGGCTGACCACCAGTGGTGACATGGCCCAGCACGGGAAGGCGGCGAGGAGCACCTCCGGTGCGCTGCTGAGCAGCTTCCGAAGAGAGAGGTGCCGGCTCTTCTTGGCCGCCTCCCGCCGGACGAGGCCGTTCTGGTCGGGATGGGCGTCTCGGGCCTTCCGCAGGTTCACTGCCACGTTGCGGCGCACGTGCCGAGCGGCCATCTCGATGTGCCGGCTGTCCGCAGCGCGGAAGTCATGGACCACCGTGGCGTGCTGCTGCCCGACGAACTGACCGAGGTACGAGACCCGCATGCGCATCTCGTCGAGGACCACCTGCAACCAGGAGCGCAACAGAGTGTCGGCTGCCTCGTCGCTCGAGACCTGCCGGGCGGCCAGGTCGTTGAGCACGTGGCTCAGCCCCAACGAGCGGAACATCTGCTGCTGTTTGTTCAGGTCGGGCATCAGGAACAGCGTCGCGCGGTCGGCGTTCAACTCGGCGAGCGTGTTGGCCGCGGTGGTGGTGGTTCCACGCTCAAGGCCGTCGATCCGGGCACATGCCGCCACCGCAGCGAGGTGGTTACGCACCTGGGTGAAGGACGACATGCACAGGTCGGCGCCCGCCAGAGCAGTGGGTGCGCTGTCCTGACGGCTGAGCTTCCGCCACCGCTCACGCTGGTCAGCGGCAGCGATCAGGCCCTGATAAATCTCGGATCGCTTCCGGGGAGCGGCCGGACAAGTCCGCCGCAGCTCGCGGCGCAGTTGGAACCGGCGGAAGATCCCGAGCGGCTCCGGCCGGCGCGGCCGGGATCGGCCTGGCGCTGTCGCGTAAAGGAAGTCGTCCAGATCCGGGCCGAAGACCTGCTCGCCGTAGCTGGCGATGGTGCGGTCGACCTCGCTGAGCAGGTCGAACAGGCCCCTCCAAGCAGCGAGGTCGTCCGGTACGTCCAGCCCCGCCCGGTCGACCAAGTCCCGGATCTGGCGCTGTGCGCCCTGCAGGGCACCGGCCGCGAGTTCGTCGAGATGCACCAGCACCTTGCCGACATCGTCTGGGGTGCGGATGGCAGCCTTCGCCCATGGCGACTCCCCGCGCCAAATCCTCAGGCCGCCACAGTCCACGAACGTCCGAAGGTCCTCCCTCGCGGACTCGAGCCTCGATCGGTCGAGGTTCCGCAGCTCGGATGCGCGCAAGTTGTAGCCGCTGACATCGAGAGTCGGAAGCGCGAGGAGCTGCTCAATAACCTGAAAAGCGCTCATCCCCCAGGGTTGCCGAACCTCGTGCAGCTCGGCCGGGTGCCGTTTCGCCGCGGCCCGGCGGCCGTGCAGGCGGCGATGCAACTCGTCGGTGTCGACGGGTGGTTCGGCACCGGCTTGGGTGAGGACGTTGGCGATGCGCTGGGCGACCTGCCGCTTGCTGATCTTGCGGTCGTGCAGGTCGAACACGAGATTGTCGAGCCCGACGTCGCCAAGGCGGTTCATTACCGCTTCGATCGCGGCCCGCTTCTCGGAGACGAACAGCACGCTGCGGCCCATCGCGGCCATGTACGCGATGATGTTCGCGATCGTCTGACTCTTGCCCGTGCCGGGTGGACCCTCGATGACCACGTGCCGACCGGACAGCACCGCGTCGATCGCCGATTGCTGAGAGGAGTCCGCGTCGTGGACCAGGAACTCCTTGGCCGGATCGATCCGATCGGCGCTGGAGCTGGACCCCTGAGCTTGTTCAGTGCGCAGCTGTTGCCGAGCGTCGCGGTCGCCCGCCATCGCGCCGATGACCAGATGTGATGCGAGCAGCTCGGCCGAGTTACGCAGGTCCTCGACCATGGGGAGCTTGTCGAAGCTGAAGACGCCGGCAACCACTGCGGGGTCGAGCCGGAGAGACAGGCCGCTGGGAGCGACTGCCTCGGCGATCAGCTGGTAGGCGGCGCTCAACTGCTGGTCCGGTTCAGCGATCTCGGACAACATCGCGCTCAGCTTCTCGCCCAGGGCGCTGATGTCCGCCTCCACGCCGTACTGCCGCTCCAGCGCGTACAGGAGGACGGGATTGATCTCAGGTGACTCTGCCAGCTCCAGCGTGAAGTCATTCTCGGTCGCCGTCCTGCTGTCCAGCGCAAGCTGCTGCAGGATCAGCGGCGCCCGCAGCGGTTGCATCGGCACGGACCCGCGGGTGTACGGACCGACCATGCAGAGTAGGCCGCGGGTCACCCAACCGGCCTGGATGCCCTGCTCCTCCTCCAGCTCGACCAGCTTCCGACGGAGGCTGCGGGCAGTGTTGCAGGCGGTGTTGTGCCGGTCCTGGTCTGGGAACAGCGCCCGTAGGCGAACCTTCTGTCCTCGGAGCAGGTCGGCGACCACGCCGGGAGCCGCGTCAGTGAGATCGAGGGTGGTGGTCTGTCGCTCCTTGAAGTAGAGCAGCGTGTTGCGCGGGCCGAAGTCGATCAGTTGGTCTGCCCACCGGCCGGCGGCCTGTTGGACGAGGTGGAGTACATCCGGTTGGGTCAACAGCATCTCGTCTCCAAGTCAGTCGACGTACACCAGTGCTGATCCGCCGGGCCGGCCGCCCGAGTCAAAGCCCTCCAGGATAGGGCTCAGATGAGCTCGGCCCATCCATCGGATTTCCGACAGCCGCGTCATGGGGAAGACGCCAGATAGTTACATTGCTGCTCTTTCGGGGGCAGACGGCTGAATGAAGAACATTCGCGCTAAGTGGACGGAGCTTTCTGCCGGGAATCTGCCTGCGCGCATGGTGTCGTAACCACGCAGCCTGCAGCCTGGCCAGTACAGGAACGGCTGCAGCTAGCAGGCGGCATGAGAGTGACCTGGTCGATGTTTGCTGCTGGAACAAGCAGGGTCAGGAGCCTTGTCGGCTTCTAGACAAGCGTTCTGGTGGCTCGGCTCTCCGAATCGCACGAAAGTACTTCCGGTCAAACCAGACAGTCTGCAAGCCACCTCAGCATGGTTAACTCGGCCACCAGATGGCCGATACCTCGAGTTACTCGGCCTATCTGTGCTGATATTGAAGCCGTCCGACTCGAGCGTCGGTTGTTCGACGCCAGCAAGGAGGACGGGGGAAGGAACCGTCGAATCTCGACGACGGTCAGCATGATGATCTCCACATGCGCGCCTGGACATGTACGCGGACCTGTTCGAGGACGACCTAAACCAGTTGGCGGACCGCCTTGACCGGGCGGCGGGTCGTGCTGCTGCGGACTGAGGGCGTCGGTCCGGACTCCGACGCAATCCGTCCGGGTCATCGACAGCGTGGCTGATCAGGGAAAGCGGCTGGTGGGGCGGGCGGGGCTCGAACCCGCGACCGAGGGATTATGAGTCCCCTGCTCTAACCGGCTGAGCTACCGCCCCGAAACACCGCGCCGGATCTTATCCCGCTCGGCGATCAGCAGCCAGCATCGAGCCGGCCGGTGCCCACGCCTGCGCCAGCACGATGGGCAACAGGAATATAACAGCGTGCTCGGGTACGACCGTCAGCCGGCGCGCAGCTCGTCCAGTACGGCGCCGGCGGCGCGCCAGCCGCTGCTGAGAGCGCCCTGGATCGATGGGCTGTCCCGGTGGTCACCGGCCACGAACAGGCCCTCCCCCAGCGCCACCGGCTTGCGCAGCCGTCCCTGCGGCGGTGGCGCGGCGGGTAGCGCCTGAGGGATGGCCACGGTGGTGAGGTGGGTCCAGTCGGCGGTGGAGCGGCCGTACAGCCGGGTCAACTCGGCCCGGATGGTCGGCTCGGGTGGGGCTGTCGGGCCGACCACCGAGGTGGCGATGAGGTGCCGCCCGGTGGGCGCGTACGTCGTGGCGGCGTTGCTGAGCACCACGGTGTTGGCGACGAGTTCACGTCGGTCGCCGTCGACGAGCAGGATCGGCTCGGTGAGCGGCGGCTCAGGGGCGCTGTGGTAGTAGGTGGTGTAGCTGTGCATGCGTACCGTCGCAAGGGCTGGCAGCAGCGCGGCCGCGGCGGGCGGGTCGACGGCGACCACGACGGCCCGGCAGTGGATGTCGCCGGCCTGGGTGCGGACCCGGCCCGGGGTGACCTCGGCGACCGGGGTGTTCAGGTCGAGCAGGTCGGCGGGGAGCGGCGCGGCGATGGCCCGGGGCAGCGCGGCCATTCCTTCGGCGGGCAGGCCGATCCGGCCGCGGGCGAAGGAGCGCAGCACCATCGCCAGGACGTGGCTGGAGGTGGAGAGTTCCCGGTCGATGAACACACCGGACAGGAACGGTCGCAGCAGCTCCTCGATGATGGCGTCGGAGAGGCCGGCGCGGCGCAGCGCGGTCTCGGTGCTGGTTTCCGGCGCGTCGAGCAGCCGGGACGCGGGGAGGGTGGCGCAGCCGGTGGCGAGGGCGGCGAAGCGCAGCCGGTCGAGCAGGGAGCCGACCCCGGCGAGCGCGGTGCCGGGCCCGCCGGTCGGTTCGCGCAGCGGGTTGACCAGCCGCAGCAGCTTGTCGCCCTTGCGGACCAGCACACCGGAGGTGAAATAGCCGAGGTTGAGCTGGTCGGTGTCGAGCAGTGTGCCGAGCCGGGGGTAGGCGGTGTTGAGCACCTGGAAGCCCCGGTCGATGAGGTGACCGTCGACCACGTCGGTGGCGACCCGGCCGCCGAGCCGACCCTCGGCCTCCACGAGCCGCCAGGGCACGCCGGCGCGGTGCAGCCGGCGGGCGGCGGCGAGGCCGGCCAGGCCGCCGCCGACGATGACCACATCGGTTTCAGCCAGCACCGCGCGCCTCCCGCTCACCGTTCGCCCGGGACAACCGGCCCGGCCACCAGATCTTCGGCCCGATGTCGTACGCGAGTGCGGGCACCAGCAGCGACCGGACGATGATGGTGTCGATCAGTACCCCGATCGCGACCGCCGTACCCAACTCGACGAGCACCACGAGTGGCAGGACGGCGAGGGCGGAGAACGTCGCGGCGAGAACGATGCCGGCGGAGGTGATCACCCCGCCGGTGACGGCGAGGCCGGCGAGCACTCCGGCGCGGGTGCCGCGCTTGACCGACTCTTCGCGGACGCGGCTCATCAGGAAGATGTTGTAGTCGATGCCGAGCGCGACCAGGAAGACGAACGCGAACAGCGGGAACGACGAGTCCACGCCGGGGAAGTCGAAGACGTGGCGGAACAGCAGCGCGCAGAGGCCGAGGGTCGCCGCGAAGCTGAGCAGCACCGTGGCGATCAGCAGCAGCGGGGCGAGCAGCGCGCGCAGCAGCAGGGCCAGGATGACCGCGATGACCACCAGCACCACCGGGATGATGACGTTCTGGTCGCGCTTCGCGGCGTCCGAGGTGTCCACGTTGATCGCGGTGAAGCCGCCGACGACCGCGTCCGCGCCGGGCACCTGGTGTACGGCCACCCGCAGCTCGCGGATGGTCCGCTCGGCGCCGTCGCTGTCTGGTGGGTCGGCCAGGGTCGCCTCCAGTTGCACCCGCCCGTCGACGACCTTCGGGGCGGCGTTCTCCTGGGGTGGGCCGGTCTGCGGGCCGGCGGTGAGGGGGCGGACGTCGGCGACCCCGGGCACGTCCTTCGCCACCTGGGCGACCTGTCGGGCGGTCTGCTCGGTGGTGAAGATGGTGGCCGGGCTGCCGGTGCCGGCCGGGTAGTGCCGGGAGATCACCTCCTGACCGTCGACCGAGTCGGTGCGCTGGGTGAACAGGTCGGACTGGCCGAGGGTGGTGGCGCCGAGCTGGGTGAGGCCGAGGGTCAGCAGGGCCAGCACGACGGCGGTGCTCAGCCAGATCGGGCGGGCGTGCCGGGCGACGAAGCGGGCGACGCGGCTCCAGATGCCGTGTTCGGCCCGAGGGTCGGCCTGGTCGGCTCGGGGCCGGCGGGGCCAGAACGCCCACCGTCCGCCGAGCACCAGCAGCGCGGGTAGGAAGGTGAGCATCACCAGCAGGGTGGCGGCGATGCCGATGGCGGCGACCGGTCCGAGCGCCCGGTTGGAGTTGAGGCTGGACAGCAGCAGGCAGAGCAGGCTGACGATGACGGTGCCGCCGGACGCGATGATGGCCGGCGCGGCGCCCTTCCAGGCGGCCCTCATGGCGTCCCATGGGCGCTCGTGCCGGTGTAGTTCCTCCCGGTAGCGGGCGATCAGCAGCAGCGCGTAGTCGGTGCCGGCGCCGAAGACCAGCACGGTGAGGATGCCCTGGGCCTGCCCGTTGAGTTTGACCACGTCCGCGTCGGCGAGCAGGTAGACGAAGACCGAGGCGAGGGCGTACGACATCCCGGCGGCGAGCAGCGGGAAGATCCACAGGACCGGGCTGCGGTAGACGACCAGCAGGATGACCAGCACCACGACCAGGGTGACCAGCAGCAGTGGTCCGTCGATGGCGGAGAAGACCTCGATCAGGTCGGCGAGCAGGCCGGCCGGGCCGGAGACGTCCACGGTGAGGCCGTCCCGGTCTCCGCCGGTGATGTCGCGCAGTTGCTCGACGACGGTGCCGATCTCCTCGCCCTCGGCGTCGTCCACCGGTACGACGACCTGGAGTGCCTGGCCGTCGTCGCTCGGGATGGGTGGGGAGAGTGGGGTGACCACGCCGGGGATCTGGGCGAACCGGGCGGCGTCGGCGCTCACCCGTTGCCGGTCCGCGTCGGTGATCCCGGTGGGCCGCTCGTAGACGACCAGAGCCGGGATGGTCTGCCGGTCGACGAACTCGCCGGCGAGGTCCTGGGCGCGGGTCGCCTCGGCGTCGGTGGGCAGGAAGGCGGCGTTGTCGTTGGTGGCGACCTCGCTGAGGCGTCCCGCGTACGGGCCGGACACGCCGCCGATCACCAACCAGGCCAGCACGACCGCCACCGCGATCAGCGTGGCCCTGCCGCCTCGTCCGGACATCCGCCCCTCACACCCCAAGGTTCGGCGCGCTCTGAACGCGGCCACCATCGCCCATCCTGCCGCCCAAACCCATAGAGACGGCGCGAATCCGGCATACCGTCAGCGGCGATCAAGGAGTTGTGGTGGTGGGGCGGATACGGAGAACGCCCGTCGACTTGGGGCCGACGGGCGCTGGGTGGAAGAGCTCCCCCGATTGGACTCGAACCAATAACCTGCCGGTTAACAGCCGGCTGCTCTGCCAATTGAGCTACAGGGGATCGTGCACCGCCTGGAATCGGATCTCGCCGACGCCCTGCGACGGGACAAGAGTACAGGACTTTCCCCGGTGTCGGTCCAGTGGGTTCCACTCCGGCGCAAGCTGATCAAGAGGCGCAGGTCAGGGTCCGCGACGCATTGACAAACAGGGTAAATCACCATCCCGGCACAACCATGCTTGAGCGGGGAGCAGGATGGGTAGTTAGCTGCGGACAGAGGACGCAGGCGCGAACAGGTCGCCTTCGGACGGGGCAACTCGCCGGGGTGACGGCGCGTCAGGTACGGAAGGAGCCGCCATGCGCGGAAAGATCATGTTTCTTGGCGGGCTGGCTGCGGGATTCGTCCTGGGCGCCCGTGCCGGCCGGGAGAAGTACGAAGAGCTCGTGGTCAAGGGCCGCAAGGTGCTCGACCACCCGACCGTCCAGGAGGCGGCCGGGGTGGCGCAGGCCCAGGCCAACAAGCTCTACAGCGAGGGCAAGGACAAGCTCGGCCAGACCAAACTGGGCGAGAAGCTGGGTAACGGCAACGGCAGCACCGGCAAGCAGGAGCTGACCGCCGCCGACGACGCGTTCGCTGGCACGCCCGCCACGGTGGGTGCCAAGGCGGGCACCAGCACGGTCGGCACGACCTCCGGGTCGCCGTCGTCCACGAACCCCCGCACCAAGCCGTCCGGCTCGGGCACGAACGCCAGCACGCTCTGACCAATCGCACGTCGACGGGCCGGTCGCCGCAGGGCGACCGGCCCGTGGTCTGTCCGACGCGCGGTCAGTCCTTGCTGCTGAACGCCGCGTCGAAGGCGGCGCTCGGTGCGTCGAAGGCGAGCCGGCGGACGAACTGCAACGCCTCCGGAGCGCCGACCAGCCGGTCCATCCCGGCGTCTTCCCACTCGACCGAGATCGGGCCGGTGTAGCCGATCGCGTTCAACGCGCGGAAGCAGTCCTCCCAGGGCACGTCGCCGTGGCCGGTGGAGACGAAGTCCCACCCGCGCCGCAGGTCGGCCCAGGGCAGGTGCGAGGCGAGCCGGCCACGCCGTCCGTCGCCGGTACGCACCTTCGCGTCCTTGCAGTCCACGTGGTAGATCCGGTCGGCGAAGTCAAAGATGAAGTTCACCGGGTCCAGCTCCTGCCACACGAAGTGCGACGGGTCCCAGTTCAGCCCGAACGCGGGCCGGTTGCCGATCGCCTCCAGCGTCCGCTTCGTCGTCCAGTAGTCGTACGCGATCTCACTGGGGTGCACCTCGTGCGCGAACCGCACTCCCACCTCGTCGAACACGTCGAGGATGGGGTTCCACCGGTCGGCGAAGTCCTGGTAGCCGCGCTCGATCATCGACGGCGGCACCGGCGGGAACATCGCGAGGGTGTGCCAGATCGACGAACCGGTGAAGCCGACGACGGTCTTCACCCCGAGCTTCGCCGCCGCCCGCGCGGTGTCCTTGATCTCCTCGGCGGCCCGCTGGCGAACCCCCTCGGGCTCCCCGTCGCCCCAGATGCGGCCGGGCAGGATGTCCTGGTGCCGCTCGTCGATCGGGTGGTCGCAGACCGCCTGACCGACCAGGTGGTTGGAGATCGTGAAGACCTCCAGGTTGTGCTTCGCGAGGGTCTCCTTCTTGCGCTCGACGTACGAGTCGTCGGCGAGCGCCTTGTCGACCTCGAAGTGGTCGCCCCAGCAGGCGATCTCCAGACCGTCGTAGCCCCACTCGGAGGCGAGCCGGCAGACCTCCTCGAACGGAAGATCGGCCCACTGGCCGGTGAAGAGCGTGATGGGTCGCGCCATTGTCCTTCTCCCCTGATGTGATGGGGATTCCTGTGCGGACCGGGGCGAGGGTGACCGGACGTGCGTGGCACCCGAACGGTCACCGGTGGGTGCGGAGCGCACCTGAGCCCGGCGGGTTGCGCCTCCCACCGGGTCACCGGCCACCAGCACGGTCGCCGACCCCCACCCTATTTCCGCAGTACCCCATCGGGGAAGCCCCGCAGTCGGCCGATCATCCGATCATTTCCTCGGGCGCGGGCAGGACAGCCCGTACGGTGAAGCCGCCACCGGCACGCGGGCCGGCCGAGAACGTGCCGCCGAGCCGCTCGGCGCGCCTGCGTACCCCGAGCAGACCCCGACCGGCTCCCTGGGTGCCGCCGCCGGACGGAGCGGGACCGGCGCCCTCGTCGCGGACTTCGATGCTGATGCCCGCGGCGTCGTAGCGCAGGCGGACCCCGACCGGGGCGCCCGGCGCGTGCCGGCAGGCGTTCGTCAGCGCTTCCTCGATGATCCGGTACGCCACGACGTCGACCGGGCCGGGTAGCGGACGGGGCTGCCCGGCCATGGTCCACCGCACCGGTTGACCGGCGGTGAAGCCCTCCACCAGCGCGTCGAGGCGGTTCAGGCTGGGCGTCGGCTCGGACGGGTAGTCGGGCTCGTCGGCCCGGCCCAGCGCACCGAGCAGCTGATGGCCTCGCGCCAGCACCGTCCCGCGCCACTGCGCGAACAACCCCATGCAGGTCAAGGTACGGCAGCCACCTGTAAGCCACCGCCCGGCATCCCCACCCCGCCCCACCCCACCCCGCCCCACCCCACCCTGTCCCACCCCACCCTGTCCCGCCCCGCCCCGCCCCGCCCCGCCCCACCCCTCACCCCGCCGATCTTGCACTTTGTGTCGACGAAACTTCGGCCTTGTGGCTTTTGTCGCGACAGAAACTGCAAGATCGGCGAGGGGGCGGGGCGGGGGGCGGGGCGGGGGGCGGGGGGCAGGGGGGACAGGGTGGGGGGCAGGGGGGACAGGGTGGGGGGCAGGGGGGACAGGGTGGGGGGCCGACGGCATTTGCCGTCGGCCCCTCCGGGGTTGGTTCGTTAGGGCAGGGTCCACTTCTGGTTGGCCGCGTTGAGGCAGGTCCAGAGGTGCACTGCGGTGCTGTCGGCGGAGTTGTTGCCGGAGACGTCCAGGCACTTGCCCGACGACGGGTTGCGCAGCGTGCCGTCGGACGCGGCAGCCCAGTTCTGTGCGCCACTGCCATTGCAGGTCCAGAGCTGGATCTTGGTGCCGTCGGCGGTGCCGCTGCCGTTGACGTCCAGGCACTTGCCGAGCGCCTTGATCGTCGAGTTCGGCGTCACGGTCCAGGTCTGCGCCGTGCTGCCGTTGCAGGTGTAGAGCTGGATCTGAGTGCCGTCGGCGGTGCCACCGTTGCGCACGTCCAGGCACTTGCCGGCCAGACCCTTGATCGGGCCGACACCGGTGCCGCCACTGCTGCCCTTGACCAGGGTGAAGTCGTCCAGGTCGAAGAGCCCCGTGCCACTACCGGTGAAGGTGAGGTAGAGGTTCTGGGTGCTGGACGGGACGTTGGACAGCGCCGCCGAGACGTTGGCGTAGGTGCTCCAGCTGCCGGTGTTCGGGACCGCGACAGTGCCGAGCACCGGGCCGGTGGTCGAGCCGGTGCGCACCTGGATGGCGCCACCCGCCCCGCCGGAGACGACCCGCGCCGTGAACGAGGTGACCCCGGCCAGGTTGACCCCGTTGTACGCGGCCCAGTCACCCGGCTCGATGTAGCCGAGGGTCTGCCCGCCGTTGGCGCCCGCCTTGGTGAACGCGGAGACCCCGTTGGCCGAGCTGAACGCCTCGGCCTGGATCGTGGTGTTCCCGGTCGGCGGCGGGGTGGTGCCCAGCTCCTTGATCCGGATGTTACGGAAGGAGGCGTCGTCACCGGTGCCGTGGTTCTGGATACCGATGTGACCGGCCAGCGACCGTACCGGGTTGGTGTTGGTGAAGTCGTTGATCTTCACCCCGTTGAGGAAGATCTGCAGCCGCTCGCCTTCGACCAGCAGCTCGTACGTGTTCCACTCCCCCGCCGCGTTCAACGCCGCGTCGCGGGCGGCGATGTCGGCGGACTTGAACGTGTAGACCGCGCCGGTGGTCCGGTCGGTCGCGTCGGTGGCGTCGATCTGGATCTCGTACCCGTTGTCGACCGCAGACCACGGGTCACTCGACGGAGGGAACCCGATGAAGATGCCGGAGTTGTCGTCACCGGCCAGCTTCCAGTCCATCTTCAGCGAGTAGTTGGTGAACTGCTTCGCGTTGTACCAGTACAGCCCCATGCCGCCGACCGAGGTAAGCGTGGCGTCGGTGTTGGTGAAGCTGCCCGGGCCGGCCTGTGACCAACCGGCCGTCGAGCCGTTGAACAGCGGGGTGTAGCCGGTCTCGGGCCGGCAGTCGGCCTTGCTCCGACCGGAGGCGTACCGGATGCCGCCGAGCAGGTGGTTCCGGAACCCCGACTCCGCGTACGACGCCTGGGTGTGCCCCGCGCCGGTGTAGAAGGACCGGCCGCCGCTGTAGCTCTTGCACCAGCTCAGCGGGTGGTCGGCGCCCATTCCGCCGCCGGAGTACGACGACTCGTCGAGGGTGGCCAGCACGTGGGCGCTCGACCGGGCGTTGGTGCGGTAGTTGTACCACTCGTCGGTGCGGGTCCAGGTCTGCGGCAGGTGAGCGGTGGCCGCGTGGCCCCGGTCCTCCACCTTCATGTTGGCCTGCTGGATCGCGGGGTGCGAGGCGAACCACGCCCCGACGAGGTTGCCGTAGAACGGCCAGTCGTACTCGGTGTCGGCTGCGGCGTGCACACCCACGTATCCGCGGCCGGAGCCGATGTACGACTCGAAGGCGGTCTGCTGGCTGGCGTTGAGCACGTCGCCGGTGGTGTTGAGGAAGACGACAGCCTCGTACTGGTTGAGGTTGCTCGTGGTGAACGCGGCGGCGTCCTCGGTGGCGGTGACCGTGAAGTTGTTCGCCGCGCCCAGGTCGCGGATGGTCTGGATGCCGACCGGGATCGCGTCGTGCCGGAAACCGGCGGTCTTGGAGAAGACCAGCACGTCGTACGGGGCGTCGGCGGCGCTGGCCGGGGTGGCTGGGGTGGTGCAGGCGATGACGGCGAGTGCGGCCATGGCCGCACCGAGGACGGGTCGCAGACGTCTGCGCATATCGCTCTCCTAACTGCGGGTTAGGAGGGGCCCCTCGCCCCACACTAGGCGCGCCGAGGGGCCCCCACCTGTCAGCTCAGGGCAGGATCCACTTTTGGTTGGCGGCACCGCTGACACACGTCCAGAGGTGGACCACAGTGCTGTCGGCGGAGCTGTTGCCGGAGACGTCGAGGCACTTGCCGGACGCCGGGCTCCGCAACGTGCCGTCGGCCTGGGCCGCCCAGTTCTGCGCGGCGGTTCCGTTGCAGGTCCAGAGCTGGATCTTGGTGCCGTCGGCGGTGGCGCCGCCCGACACGTCCAGGCACTTGCCCAACGACTTGATCGTCGAGTTCGGCGTCACGGCCCAGGTCTGCGCCGCGCTGCCGTTGCAGGTGTAGATCTGGATCTGCGTGCCGTCGGCGGTGGCGCCGTTGCGCACGTCCAGGCACTTGCCACCCAGGCCCTTGATCGGCCCGGCCCCACCGGCCGGGGGCGTCCCGGTGACGAAGGTGAAGGCGTCCAGGTCGTAGAGCGCCCCGGTGCCCGACCCGGCGAAGGTCAGGTAGAGCGTGGTCGTGCCGGTCGGCGGGTTGCTGATCGTCCCGGTGACGGTGGTGAAGGTTTCCCAGCCGCCGGTCACCGGGACCGTGGCCGAGCCGAGCACGGTGCCGGTGGCCGAGCCGGCCCGGACCTGGAGGGTGCCGCCGGCGCCCGCCGAGGAGACCCGGGCGTTGAACGAGGTCACGTTGCCCAGCCGGTACGGCTGGAACGCGATCCAGTCGCCGTTGTTGATGTCGCCGACGGTCTTGCCACCCTCGGCCGGGGTCTTGCTGAACACGTTGATCCCCGACGAGGTGCCGTAGAACTCGGCCTGGCGGTGCCGCGGCGGCAACGTGTGCTGGGTGTGCGTGGTCAGCCCACCGGCGTCGGTGTACTCGGCGTCGAAGATCGCGAAGATGTTCGCCGCGTCGTCGTGCTCACCGTCGACCGGGATGGTGATCGAGCCGGAGCAGCCGGTCTTGGAGGTGATCTGGTGCCCGTGCTGGTCGTGGCCGAGCACGTAGGTCATCTTGACCTTCGTGCAGTCGATGGTGCCGTCCTCCGGGTCGGTCACCGTGATGCTGTACGACACCGTGTCCCCGAAGCCGAACAGCTGACCGTTGCCCGGGTTGTTGATCGTGACGGTGGGCGCGGTGTTGCCGACGCTGATCTGCACGCTGCTGCTGCCGGTGGCGCCCTGCGGGTCCCGCACGGTCAGCGTGGCGGTGTAGGTGCCGTTGGCGCTGTAGGTCTTCGTCGGGTTCGCGGCGGTCGAGGTGGTGCCGTCACCGAAGGCCCACGCGTAGGTCAACGTGCCACCCTCGGGGTCGGACGAGCCGGCCGAGGAGAACGTCACTGCGAGCGGGGCCGCACCGGAGGTGCGGTTGGCACTGGCCTTCGCGGTGGGCGCCCGGTTGCCGCCGCCGACGTAGTCGAAGCGGTAGAGCGCGGAGTTGGCGTCACCGTTGAAGTAACCGGTGCCGTAGTCGAGGACGTAGTAGGCGCCGTCCGGGCCGAACGCCGAGTCCATCACCTGCTTGCCGACCCAGGGGAAGGTGTCGATGGTGCCCCGGGAGCCGTCGGAGTTGACGTGGATCGGCTTGATCCAGCCCCGGCCGAACTCGGTGGCGAAGAACTGCCCGTCGAACGACTGCGGGAACTTGGTGGTGGAGGTCGACGAGGCGTTGTACCGGTAGACCGGGCCGCCCATCGGCGACTCGGAGCCGCCGCCGAACTCGGTCGGGGTGCCGGCGTCACCGGCGTACCGGATCCAGGCCGGCTGGGCCGGCGGCAGGGTGGTCAGGCCGGTGTTGCGGAACGAGTTGTTGGTCGGCCCGCCGGTGCAGTTGTACTTCGCGCCGCTGGCGCTGGTCGCGAAGTCGAACTCGTTGTACGTCTCGGTGCTGGTGTTGGTGCCGGTGCAGTACGGCCAGCCGTAGTTGCCCGGTGCCGCGACCCGGTTGAACTCCACCTGGCCGGACGGCCCGCGGGTGGAGCTGGTGGAGCCGGCGTCCGGCCCGTAGTCACCGACGTAGACCACCCCGGTGGCCTTGTCCACGCTGATCCGGAACGGGTTGCGGAACCCCATCGCGTAGATCTCCGGCCGGGTCCTGGCCGTGCCGGGGGCGAACAGGTTGCCTGACGGGACGGAGTACGTGCCGTTGGCGTTCACCTTGATCCGCAGGATCTTGCCGCGCAGGTCGTTGGTGTTGCCGGCGCTGCGCTGCGCGTCGTACGCGGGGTTGCGGTTGGTCCGCTCGTCCAGCGGCGAGTAGCCGGACGACTCGAACGGGTTCGTGTCGTCGCCGGTGGACAGGTAGAGGTTGCCGGCGGCGTCGAAGTCGATGTCCCCACCGACGTGGCAGCAGATGCCCCGGCTGGCGGGGACGTCGAGCACGTCGACCTTGCTGGACTGGTTGAGCGTGAAGTCCGAGTTGAGGGTGAACCGGGAGAGCCGGTTGACGCCGTCGAAGGCCGAGAAGTCGGTGCCGGTGGCCGGTGCGTCGCCGCCGGGGGTGGAGAGCGGCGGGGCGTAGTAGAGGTAGATGTAGCGGTTGCTGGCGAAGCCCGGGTCGACCCCGACGCCCTGCAACCCTTCCTCGTCGTGCGTGTAGACCGAGACGGTGCCGATCACGGAGGTGGTGCCGTTGGCGTCGGTGCGGCGCAGGGTGCCGTTGCGGGCGGTGTGCAGGACCGAGCGGTCCGGCAGCACCGCCAGCGACATCGGCTCACCCATGTCGGTCACGCCGCGAGCCAACTCGACCTGCTGGAAGTCGCTGGCGACGATAGTGTGTGCCTGGGCGGGGGCCGAGCCGGCGGCGAAGGTGACAGTGCCCGCGGCGACCGCCAGCAGCAGCGCGGATCCGGCGGAGAACCATCGTCGGGACCGTTGTCGGGGAGCGTCCTTCATTGACATCTGTGCTGTCCCTTCCTGACGTGTGACTGCCAGGCCGGGCGCGCGCCGTCGCGCCGGATGCCGTAGCGGTGGTGGGGGGTCGATGGGTTACCGCGCCGCCGGTTCACCTCGACGAAACATCTTCGTGTTGGTCACGACACTAAGTCGCACGTGTCGATGTGTCCATACCTTCCGGCGGTTCAGCATCAACTTTTGTCCATTTGATCGAAAGTCGCCGGTCAGGCGCGCCGGTCGATCGCCTGCCCGGCCAGCGCAACCAGGGCCACGCGGGCCTCGTCGGCCACCACGGCGTTCCGCAGCGCGGCGAGCGCGGCCTCGGTCCGGACCCGGATCATCTGCTCGATCCGCTCCCGCGCGCCGGTCGCCTCGATGATGTCGCGCAGCTCCGCCGCGCCCTCGGCGTCCAACGCCGGGTTGCCGAACAGCTCCCGCAACCGGATGGTCTGGGGCCGGTCGGCGGCGCTGCGGGCCAGCGCCATCATGACCGTGGGCTTGCCCTCACGCAGGTCGTCCAGGACCGACTTGCCGGTCACCGCCGGGTCACCGAACACACCCAGGACGTCGTCGCGGAGCTGGAACGCGTCACCCAGCGGGTCGCCGAACTCGCCCAACGCGGCGATCAGCTCCGGCCCCGCACCGGCCAGCGCCGCACCGATCTGCAACGGCCGGGTGACTGTGTACCGGGCAGCCTTCATCCGGATCACGGTGAGCGCGCTGGCCACCGAACCGTCGCCCACCCCCGAGACCAGGTCCAGGTACTCCCCCGCGATCACCTCGGTACGCATCAGCGCGAACACGCCGTACCCCCGGTGCACCTGCTCGGTGCTCAGCCCGCACTCGTGGAACATCTGATCGGACCAGGCCGCACAGAGGTCCCCGCAGAGCAGCGCGGTGTTGCGGCCGTACGCCTCGGGGTCACCGCGCCACGACGAGCGGGCGTGCAGGTCGGCGAAGAGCCGGTGCACCGACGGCTCACCCCGGCGGCGGTCGCTGCCGTCCAGGATGTCGTCGTGGATCAGCGCGAACGCGTGGAACAGCTCCAGGGCCGCCGCGGCCACCACGATCGGGGTGCCGTCGGCCGCCCCCGCGCCGCGCCAACCCCAGTAGCAGAAGAGCGGTCGTAACCGCTTGCCACCGGCCAGCACGAACCGTTGCAGCGCGGTGAACACGCCCCGCGGCGCCCCGTCCGGCCAGTCCGGGCCCTGTCGGCTGAGAAACCCGGCCAGCTCCGCGTCGAAGCGTGCCCGCAGTTCGCTGGCGTCGGTGGGCGCGACGGTGACCGTCATGTCCGCTCCCCCGAGCCGCTCGCGCCGTCAACGCCTAACCCGGCCAGCTCCAGCAGCAGCGCCTTGACCTCGGTCGCCGCGATCTTGTCCCGGGCCGCGGTCGGGTCGGAGCAGAGCAGCACCGGGCCGTCCGCCGGGTCGGCCGGCAGCCGCCCGTGCGAGCCGCGAACCGCCTGCGCACCGGCGTCCAGGCCGACAGCGCTCATCAGGTACCGCATGCCGAGCTTCTTGCGGGCCAGGGCCACCCCGGCGCGAGCCTTCGCGGCACCCGGGTTCGCCGGGTCGAAGAACAGCTCCGCCGGGTCGTAGCCCGGCTTGCGGTGGATCTCCACGAGCCGGGCGAAGTCCGGTGCGTTGGCGTCGTCCAACCAGTAGTAGTAGGTGAACCAGGCGTCCGGCTCGGCCACCAGCACCAGCTCACCGGAGCGCGGATGGTCGAGCCCGTGTGCGGCCTTGCCCTCGGCGTCGAGCACCTCGGCCACCCCCGGCAGGCCGGCGCAGAGCTTCGCCACCGCCGGCACGTCGGCCGGATCCTTGACGTAGACGTGCGCGATCTGGTGGTCGGCGACAGCGAACGCCTTCGACGTCCACGGGTCGAGGTACTCCATGCCCGCCTGGGTGTGCACCCGCAGCAGGCCCTCGGCGCGCAGCAACCGGTTGACGTCCACCGGCCGGGACACGTCGGTGATGCCGTACTCGGACAGCACCACCACTGTGGCGTCCCGGGCCCGGGCGGCGTCCAGGAGCGGGCCGAGCACCGCGTCCAGCTCGGCTGCCGCCGCGGCGGCCTGGGCCGAGGAGGGACCGAAGCGTTGCAGGTCGTAGTCCAGGTGCGGAACGTAGACCAGGGTCAGGTCGGGTGACACGTCGGCGAGGATCTGCTCGGCCGCCTGACAGATCCACTTCGACGACGGCAGGCCGGCGGTCGGCCCCCAGTAGGTGAAGAGCGGGAAGGTGCCCAGCCGCCCGGTGAGCGCGTCGTGCAGCTCCGGCGGGTCGGTGTAGCAGTCCGGTTCCTTGCGCCCGTCGGCGTAGTAGACCGGGCGTGGCGTCACCGTCCAGTTGACGTCGGCGCCCATGGCGTACCACCAGCAGACGTTGGCCACCGTGTAGCCGGGTTCGGCCCGGCGGGCGGCCTGCCAGAGCTTGTCCCCGCCGACCAGCGCGTTGTGCTGCCGCCACAGCAGCACCTCGCCCAGTTCCCGGAAATACCACCCGTTGCCGACGATCCCGTGCCCGCTGGGCTGCTCGCCGGTGAGGAAGGTGGACTGCACCGAGCAGGTCACGGCGGGCAGCACAGTGCCCAGCTCGGCCCGGAAGCCGCCGTCGGCCACCCCGCGCAGTCGAGGCATGTGGGCCAGTAGTCGGGGCGTCAACCCCACCACGTCGAGGACCACCAGTTGCCGGCTCATCGCGTCACTCCCATGCTCACGGTTCGCTCTGCGGTCAGGCCGAGGCCGACCAGTTCGTTCCGGGCGAAGGCCAGCTCCGCGGCGATGCCGGCGGCCAGCTCCGCGTCGGTGCCGGGCCGTCGTGCGGCCGGCAGCACCCCCCAGGTGTACGTCTCGACGTCGAGGTGGTCGCAGCCGGCGGTCGGGCCGTCGAAGAGCGCTCTCAGGGCCGCACGAAGCACCGGCAGGGTCGAGCCGAGCGGCTCCTCGGGTGGGGCGTGCAGCGGCACGTGGTAGTGCACCCGCCACGGCCCGGGCAGCGCCCGGTCCAACGCCTCGTCCAGGTCGTCGGCCGCGTACGTCGGCTCGGCCGGGTCGGCCAGACCGGCGCAACCGGCGCCCCGGGTCTGGTGCAGGAAGCGCGGCTCCACCCAGCGGCGCAACGCCTCGGCGTCGCGGGCCGGGTCGGCGGCCTCGACAGCGGCCGAGACCTGCACCTTCACCACCGGCAGGCCGGCCGCCCGCAGTCGGTGCAGCGCCTCGGCCGGTTCCTCCCAGGCGCAGGCCAGGTGGGCGAGGTCCACGCAGACACCCAGCCGGTCGGTGTCCATTCCGGACAGCAGCGCGGCCGCCTGACCGGTGCTCTCCACCACGCAGCCGGGCTCGGGCTCGAAGGCGACGCGCACCTCGCGGCCGGTGTCGCGTTGCACGTCGGCCAGGCCGGCGGCGAGCTGGTCCAGTCGGCGTCGGGCCGCGTCGGCCCGGCCGGTGTCCCACGGTTGACGCCAGGCCAGCGGCAGCGTGGAGATCGAACCCCGGGCGGCGTCGTCGGGTAGCAGGTCGGCGAGGACCCGGGCCAGGTCCAGGGTGTAGGTCAGGCGCTGCTCGGTGGTCCAGTCCGGGTGGTACACGTCCTGCTTGACCACCGGGGCCTGGAAGGCCGCGTACGGGAAGCCGTTGAGGGTGACCACCTCCAGGCCGCGCGCGTCCAGCTCGGTGCGCAGCCGGCGGCGTAGCGTCTGGTCGGCGGCCAGCTCGGCGGCGACCGGGGCGGCCAGCCACAGGCCGAGCCCGAGCAGGTCGCTGCCGAGCGCCTCGCGGACCGGCACCGCGTAGGTGTCCAGTTGACCGAGGATCCCGGCGAGGTCCTCGGCCGGGTGCACGTTGGTGCAGTAGCCCAGGTGGACGGTCTCGCCGCCGGCATGTCGCAGCCGCATCAGCTGCCGCCGCGCAGGATCGAGTTGCCGGTCTGCGGGTCCACGGCGGCGGCGGCGTCCAGGTCGCTGAGGTCGAGCCGTCCCGACTGCCCGTAGAACTCCACCGGGTTTCGCCACAGCACCTTGTCGACGTCGTCGTCGCTGAAGCCGGCCGCGAGCATCGCCTCGCCGGTGGCCCGGGTCAGCAGGGGATCGGAGCGCCCCCAGTCGGCTGCCGAGTTGACCAGCATCCGTTCCGTGCCGTACTCCCGCAGCAACTCCACCATCCGCTGCGGTGTCATCTTGGTGTCCGGGTAGATGGAGAAACCCAGCCAGCAGCCGCTGTCGCGGACCAGCTTCACTGTCACCTCGTTGAGGTGGTCGACGACCACCCGGCCCGCGTCGATGCCGGACTCGGCGACCACGGCGAGGGTCCGCTCGCAGCCGCGCGCCTTGTCCCGGTGCGGGGTGTGCACCAGCGCCGGTAGTTCGTACGCCACCGCGAGGGCGAGCTGCGCCGCGAACGCCTCGTCCTCCTCGGGCGTCATCGAGTCGTACCCGATCTCGCCGACCGCCACCACCGCGTCCTTGTCCAGGTAGCGGGGCAGCAGGTCGAGGACCGGCCGGCAGCGCGGGTCGTTGGCCTCCTTGGGGTTCAGCGCGATGGTGGCGAAGTGCCGCACCCCGAACTGCCCGGCCCGGAACGGCTCCCAGCCGATCAGCGAATCGAAGTAGTCGGTGAACGAGGCGGCGCTGGTGCGCGGCTGACCCAGCCAGAACGCCGGCTCCACCACCGCGCGCACTCCGGCGGCGGCCATCCGTTCGTAGTCGTCCGTGGTGCGTGAGGTCATGTGGATGTGGGGGTCGAAGATGCGCATTCACGCCTCCCGGGGCAGTGCGGCGGTGAGCCGGTCGAGCAGGTCGGTGGCGTCGGCGGGCAGGTCACGGCCGGCGGCGTGTCGTTCCGCGGCCAGCGCGGCGAGCATGGCGGTCAGCTCGCTGTCGGCCCGGGAGTCCAGGTCGGCAACCCCGGCCAGGGGGACGCCGCTGAACACGCACTTGAGCACCGCCTGCCGCCAGGCGGCCTGGTCGAGGTGCCGGGCGTACGGGCCGAGCGCGGCGGCGACCAACCGGGTGTCGTTGGTCCGGATCGCGTCGTGCAACAACGGGACCGCATCGGCGCCGATCGGCAGCAGCGGCAGGGCACGCAGCACCGCTCGTCGTTCGGCCGCGTCACCGTGCTGGTAGAGGCGCTCGGCGTACGCCGCGTGCTCGCCGGGCAGGCTGGTGAGCAGCAGTACCCGGGCCGCGTCGTCGGCGGTCCAGCCGGGGGCGTCGGGCAGCGCGGCCCGCCCGCAGCGTCGCCCGACGGCGGGAAAGAGCCGGGTGATCGCGGTGGGCTCGGTGGTGACCCGGCGCAGCGCCGTGTCCAGCCAATCGGGATCGGGTACGCCTCCCAGCGCGGCCCGCAGTGAATCCGGTGTCATCCCGTCTCCTCCCCTTGTGCTGCTCCCCGGTGCCTCGCCACCCTTTGCTCTGCACCTATATGTGCACCGGGGCCTCTTTGGCGGATGTCGCCTCGGCGGTTGGCGCCTTCGCAGATGTCGCCTCGGCGGACGATCCCTCGGCCGCTGGCGCATCGGCGGGTGCAGAGCAAAGGGTGCGGGTGGCGTGACGATCGGTGGCCGCGGCGGCCCGCAGGAACTCGATCGACCGGGCCGCCACGGCGGGTGCGGCGTGCGAGTCCCGGGGCAGCTCCACGGCGACCAGGCCGCGGTAGCCGGCGTCGCGCAGCGCGGCCAGCACCGGCGGAAAGTCGATCTCGCCGACGCCGAACTCCAGGTGCTCGTGCACGCCTCGGCGCATGTCGTCGATCTGCACGTTGACCAGGTGGTCGGCCACCTCGGCGACGCACTGCGGCACCGGCCAGGGCTCCAGGCACCGACAGTGGCCGATGTCGAGGGTGATGCCGAAGCGGGCCGGGTTGTCCAGTGCGGCGTGCAGCCGACGCCAGTCGGCGATGTCCTGCACCAGCATGCCCGGCTCCGGTTCGAAGCCGAGGGTGACGTCCGCGGTGTCGGCCGCGTCGACCACTGTGGCGCAGCCGGCCACCAGCCGGTCCCAGGCGCACTGCGGTGACACCGACTCGGGTCGGACACCGGCCCAGAACGAGACCGCCTCCGCGCCGAGGTCGGCACCGATCCGCACAGCCCGGCGGAGGAACTCGATCCGTCGGGTCGGGTCGTCGTGCAGCAACGTCGGGGCGTGCTTCTGCCACGGGTCGAGCAGGTAGCGGGCGCCGGTCTCGATGACCACCGCCAGGCCCAGCGACTCCAACCGTCGACTGACGGCGGCGACCCGGCGGGTGAGCCCGGGCGCGAACGGGTCCAGGTGGTCATGGTCCAGGGTGAGCGCCACCCCGTCGTAGCCGAGGTCGGCGATGACGGCGAGCGCGTCGTCGAGGCGGTGGTTGGCGAACCCGTTGGTGCCGTACCCGAGGCGCAGCGTGGTGGCGTCGGCGGCCGGCGCACCGGGCCGTGGCTCGGGGACGCTCATGTCGGGGAGACCTTGCGGGCCAGCCGTCGACCCAGCGGCGCGGCCGCCGCGACGGCCACCCCGAGCAGACCTGCTCCACCCCGTGCGGTGAGCGCTCCCTGGAGGGCCGGCAACCCGGTGATCCCGGCGCCGACGGCCGCGCGGACGCGCGTGGCCGACGGGTCCCGGACAACCTCGGCCTGGGCCGCGCCGTACCGGGCGGCGTACCACCCGGCCAGCACCGCGGGCAGCAACGCCGCGATCGTGGCTGACCGGCTCCGACCCGCGCGCACGCCGGTCTCGTCGACGGTCTCGGCCCGGTCGGTGGCCCCGGCGGGGTTCGCGGTTCGGAAGGCGCCCGGCACGGCGACGGCGGCACTGGTGGCGACCAACGCGGTGCCGGCGAGGGTGCGCATCGGCAGGGTGGCGTCGGCGCCGGTGACCTCCCGGCGGGACAACGCGGTGACCGTCCAGGTGTGCGCGGCGACGGTGGCCGCCGCCGGCAACGCCCGGGTGATCCGACCGCCGGACGCGCCGAGCAGCACGTCCAGCCCTCGGCAGGCGGCCATCACGGCCGGGCCGGCCGCGGTGTTCTTGGCCAGCAGGTCGTACCCCCAGACGGTGGCGGCCAGCGGCACGGCGAGCGCGGCGGCGCGGCGACCGCCCACGGCGGCGGCCAGGCCCACACCGGCGGCCGTGAGGCCCGCCGCGAGACCGACCGCGGCGGCCGGGGTGACCCGCCCGCTCGGGATCGGCCGCTCGGGCCGTTCCTCGGCGTCCAGACCCCGGTCGGACCAGTCGTTGGCGGCCATGCCGGCCCAGTAGAGCAGCACCGATGCGCCGGCCAGGGCAGGGGTACGCGGGCTCAGCGCGCCCGCCGCCGCGGCCCCGGCGATCACGTCACCAGGCACCGAGAGCGCGGCCGGCGCCCGGACCAGCTCGGCGAGATCAGCCAACGTTGTCATGATCACCGTCCCCGCCGTGTAGTTGCCGGGTGAAGGCGGTCAGCCGGGCCCACTGCTCGCCCAGCGAGTGGGTGGGCGTGCCCAGCGGGTCCTTGAAGAAGAAGCCCAGGTCGGCCAGCGGCCCCACCTGCCCGGCGGCGTGCGCGGCGGCGGTGAGTCGGGCCAGGTCGAGCACCAGCGGCGCGGCCAGCGCGGAGTCGCAACCGTGCCAGGTGAACTCCATCCGCATGCCGGTGCCGAGGAATCCAGTGAAGGTGATCAGATCCCAGGCGGTCTTGAAGTCGCCCAGCTCCTCGACGTACTCGATGCGGGTGCCGCCCTGCGGGACGTAGCCCAGCGTCTCACCGAGCACCCGCTGCTTGCTCTGCACCTTCGCCGCGTTCGCGGCCGGGTCGGCAAGGGTGGCGCCGTCGCCGCCGCCGAGCAGGTTGACCCCGGACCAGGAGCCCACTGCCAGGTTGCGCATCGCGAACATCGGCGCGAGCACCGACTTGACCAGGGTCTCCCCGGTCTTGCCGTCGTGCCCGGCGTACGGCAGTCGGGCCTCCTCGGCCAGCGTGGCCAGCGCCGGCAGCCGCAGCCCGGTGGACGGGGTGAAGTCGACGTACGGGCAGCCGGCGAGCACCGCGGCGTACGCGTAGAGAGAGCTGACCGGCAGCACCTCGTCCGGCCCGTCGAGGGCGGCGCGTAGCGCGGCCGGGTCGGCGTGCGCGGGGTGCGGGCGAGGGGCCGGCTCGGTGGCGGAGACGTTGACCACCACCACCCGGTCCAACTCGTGCCGCTCGCGGAAGCTGGTCAGGTCGCGGAACACTGCCTCGGCCCGCTCGGCCTGGGTGTCGCCGACCGGCGCGGGGCGCAGCTCCTGCTCGACCACACCCAGCTCGTCGCGGAGCGCGGCGACCAACCGCCAGGGGATGACACCGGCGTCCGCGAGGGCCTCGGCGCGCTTGCACAGCGGAGTGGTGGCCAGGTCGTGTCCGCCGAAGACCATGTCCGCGAAGGCCGGCAGGGCCGGGCCGCGCAGCTCGGGAAGCTCGGTGACGCAGCCGGTCGGCCCGGCCAGGCCGGCCCGCAGCGCGAGCCCCCCGACGATGCTGGTGGTCGCGACGGAACCGCGCGCTCCTACCAGCCAGACACCTGTTCGCATGGTGCTCCTTCCCCATTTCCGAGGAACCGTCGGTACCGCTAAATATAGGAATATCAGAATATGTTTCGGAAAGATACGGCCCAGTTTCGGAAAAGTTTCGGGCCGGGTGGAATGGGCCCCGTCCGCTCGCCC
Source organism: Micromonospora sp. NPDC050795 (assembly GCF_044456785.1). Lineage (NCBI taxonomy): Bacteria > Bacillati > Actinomycetota > Actinomycetes > Micromonosporales > Micromonosporaceae > Micromonospora > Micromonospora sp. NPDC050795. Next base: position 114,628 of record NZ_JBITGE010000004.1, read on the forward strand.
CGCACCGGAACAGCACCGGCTTCCGACGTCGGCGTCGGCGGCGACGACGCCGGACCGGATCCCGGCAGGTGCGAGCAGACGGGGCTGGTAGGCAGGGTCGGGTCGGCGTCTCGACCCTGCCTCCCCCGCATCCGGCCGGTCGGGGCACTGGTATGCCCCGGCCGGACGTCTCAGGCCGCCGCGCCCACCGGAACACCGACCGAACCACTACCCGCCGGGAACCGGCGAGCGGGTGCGGTACGGGCGGGGGCGGCGGCGGGCGGTGTCATCAGGTCCTCCGGAAGTCACCGGTGGTGGCGGTCCTCCGGTGCGGCCGGGGAATCCCGGTCCGGTCGCACCGGACGACCGTCCTGCTCGTGCGCCACCGGGCCGTAGGGCCCGGCTGCACGCTCTCCGATGCCGACCTCTGTCCCGGCCACGGGGCGCAATCCGTGGCTGGTCCCTCGCCGGTCGGCTTCGGAAAGCCGGTCGGGCGATGGCGGTGCGAACACCGCCGTCGCGGATGGTCAATGGTCAGAGAGCCGCCGCGGTCAGCGTCGGTTCCACCTCGGCCCAGGAGGAGCCGAGCTCCGCCGAGCGGGCCACAGCGTCCAGCACCAGCTGGACCTGCAACGCGTCGGCGAAGGAGGGAGTCGGGTCGACACCGGTGGCGACCGCCTCGATGAAATCGCGCATCTCGTGCGTGAACGAGTGCTCGTAGCCGATGATGTGGCCCGGGGGCCACCACGCCGACATGTACGGGTGCTCGCCCTCGGTCACCAGGATGCGGCTGAAGCCCTGCTCCGCAGTCGGACGGGTCGCGTCGTAGAACTCCAGCTCGTTGAGGCGCTCCAGGTCGAAGACCACACTGCCCAGCGAGCCGTTGATCTCGACGCGCAGCGCGTTCTTCCGGCCGGTCGCGAACCGACTCGCCTCGTACGTGGCCAGGGCGCCACCGTCGAGTCGCGCCACGAAGACCGCTGCGTCGTCGACGGTGACCGTCCCGGTGGGGGCCTCGTGGCCGTCCACCGAGGCCGCCAGACCGCTCGACTCGGCGGGCAACGGCCGCTCCTTGACGAAGGTCTCGGTGACCGCGCTGACGCCGCTGATCCGCTGACCCGTGACGAACTGGGTCAGGTCGATGATGTGCGCACCGATGTCACCGAGCGCGCCGGAGCCCGCCCTGTCCTTCTGCAACCGCCAGACCAGCGGGAACTGCGGGTCCACGATCCAGTCCTGCAGGTACGTCGCACGGACGTGTCGAATCACCCCGAGCCGTCCGTCGGCGACCAACTGGCGCATCATCGTGACCGCGGGGACCCGGCGGTAGTTGAACCCGCACATCGACCGCACTCCGGCAGCCCGGGCGACGTCCGCCGCAGCGGTCATCGCCCGTGCCTCCTCCACCGAGTTGGCCAACGGCTTCTCGCACAGAACGTGCTTGCCCGCGGCCAACGCGGCGAGAGCGATCTCGGCGTGACTGTCGCCCGGTGTGCAGATGTCGACAACGTCGATGTCATCCCGGTTGATCAAGTCGCGCCAGTCGGTGGTGTACGCGTCCCAGCCGAGCGTGTCGGCGGCGTCCGCCACCTTCGCTGTGTCTCGGCCGCAGATCAACGCCATCCGGGCCCGCGCCGGCAGGTCGAACACGCGGTTCACGGTGCGCCACGCCTGTGAGTGCGCGGCGCCCATGAACGCGTAGCCGACCATGCCGACCCGCAGTTCTTTGTCTGTCGTGGACAAGGTGGGTCTCCCCCCGGTATGTCAGAACCCGAGCTTGTCGTAGCTGCTCGCGTTCTCCTTGGTGATCGTCTCCGAGGCCAGGGTCACTTCCTTGGGCACCTGCAGCTCCGTCAGGTCGCCCAGGCCCCGACCCTGCGCGATGAGCCGCGCGAGCGAGACCGCCGAGGAGGCCATCGACGGGTTGTAGGTGACAGTGGCCTTCAGCACGGTGTTGTCGGCCTTGATCGCGTCGATCGCGAGCTTGGAGCCCGCGCCGCCGACCATGAAGAACTCCGACCGGTTGGCCTGCTTGATGGCCGCGAGCACACCGATGCCCTGGTCGTCGTCGTGGTTCCAGATGGCGTCGATCTTCGGCAGCGCCTGGAGCAGCTGCGACGCCTCACGCTGGCCGCTGTCCGAGGTGAACTCGGCCGAACGACGGTTGCGCACCGAGAACCCGTAGGTCGCCAGGGCGGCCTTGAAGCCTGCGCTGCGCTCGACGGTCAGCGGGATCTCCAGGCCGGCGATCTCACCGATCACCGGGTTGGCGACGCCCTTGTCCTTGAGCATCTTGCCGATGAAGTGACCAGCCGACACGCCCATGCCGTAGTTGTCGCCCTTGATGACCAGCCGCGAGGCCAGCGCATCGGGGAACGCCCGGTCGAGGTTCACGATCGGGATGCCCGCCTGCATGGCCTGGAGGGCAACGGCGTTGACCTCCTTGCCGTCGTGCGGCAGCACGACGATGATGTCCGGCTTCTGGGCGATCAGGGTGCCGAGCGTGGAGCGCTGGGCCTCGGAGTTCGACCCACCGTCGACCTCCTTGAACTCCACGTCCGAGTAGGCGGCGGCCTGGGCCTTGGCGTTGGCGTGGATCGCGCCCATCCAGCCGTGGTCGGCGGCCGGGGCGGAGAAGCCGATGACGACCTTCTTGCCCGGGGCGTTGTTGCCCTCACTGTTTCCGGCGGCCTTGGTCTGGGTGCTGGCGGCCGGGGTCTCGTTGCTGGTGCAGGCAGTGAGGAGGGTGGCGGCGCCCACTGCGGCTCCACCGAAGAGCAACCGGCGGCGCGACAGGTCGCGACTGTGCTGGGTCATGAATGACCTCCTGGGAGCGGGATTTGACTTATTGAGGGTGTGCGGGGCCCGGCCACCGTCGAATGTTCTCGACGTCGCCAGGACAACGGTGCGGTGCGTCAGGTTGCGGTGGTGACCCTGTTCCGCGCGAGGAGCCGAGTGACGGACTTGAACTGGAACTGCTGGACCAGGACGGCGGCGACGATGATGCCGCCCTTGACCATGTTCTGCGCCTCGATGGAGAGGCCGTTGATGGCGAAGAGGTTCGTGATGGTGGCGAAGATGATGACGCCGAGCAGCGAGCCGACGATCGTGCCCCGGCCGCCGCTGAGCAGCGTCCCGCCGATGATCGCCGCGGCGATCGCGTCCAACTCGTACAGGTTGGCCATCGCCGCCTGCGCCGAGGTGGCCTGCGAGGTGAGCATGATGGCGGCGATACCGCAGCACAGACCGGAGAGCGCGTAGAGCAGCATGGTGTGCCGCCGGACGTTGATGCCGGCCAGCCGTGCCGCCTCCGGGTTACCGCCGACGGCGATGGTCCGCCGGCCGAAGGTCGTGCGGTTGAGCACCACCCAACCGGCCAGCACCACCGCGCCGAGGATGTAGACGAGGATCGGGATACCGATCACCTTGCGCGCGGCGATGTCGTTGATGAAGGTGCTGCTCGACACCTGGGTCTGCTTGTTGGAGATGGAAGCCGCGAGCCCTCGCGCGGCCACCAGCATCGCGAGCGTCGCGATGAAGGGAACCAGCCGCCCGTACGAGATGAGCACACCGTTGACGAGGCCGACGCAGACGCCGACCGCGAGGGCGGTGAAGATCATGCCGGCGGCGCCGTAGCTCTGGGTGGCCACAGTGGTGCACCAGACCCCGGCGAGCGCGACTATCGCGCCGACCGACAGGTCGATGCCACCGCCGATGATCACGAAGGTCATCCCGACCGTGACCACGCCGACGACCGAGGCCAACTGGAGGATGGCCAGGACGTTGTTCCAGACCCAGTTCGGGTCGCCGTACAGGTCGGGCTTGGTGACCGCGCCGACCACGATGAGCGCGGCGAGCACCCCGATCAGGCCGAGGTTGCGCTTGGCGCCGTCGCCACCGTCACCCCGCCACCAGGAGAGCTTGCCCCCGGATCCTGCTTTGTCGCTGGCCACCGCCGTCTCAGCCGGATCCACCGGAGGCGACTGCGCCGGAAGCTGCGGGCGCTCCGGTGTCGCGGTGGGAGTGGGAGTCGCGTCGCTCATGCCGGTGCGCCTTCCATCAAGGACCCCGCCATCACGAGGTCAAGCACAGTGTTCTCGTCGAGTTCGCCGGCCGCGGCTTCGCGGACGACACGCCCTTCCCGCATCACCAGCACCCGGTCGGCCAGACCCAGCACCTCGGGCACCTCGCTGGAGACCAGCAGCACCCCCACGCCCTGAGCGGCCAATCCCCGGATGACCTGGTAGAGCTCGGCTCGGGCGCCCACGTCCACGCCTCGGGTCGGCTCGTCGAGAAGCAGCAACTTGGTGCCGCCGAGCAGCCAACGCCCGACCACCACCTTCTGCTGGTTACCGCCGGACAGCGTGCGTACCGGCCGGTCGACGTCCCGGGGCCGCAGCTCCAGGGTCTCCGCGATCCGGTCCGCCTCGGCACGTTCCTTGGCGGCGTTGGTGAAGCCGAGGCGCGCGTACCGGCCGAAGGTGGCCAGCGTGACGTTGCGGTAGATCGGCTCGCCGAGCAGGAGCGCCTGGCTCTTGCGTTCCTCCGGGGCCATTCCCATGCCGGCGCGAACCGCGGCGCCGACGCCGGGCCGCAGGACCTTTCCGTCCATCTGCACCGTGCCGGCCTCCGGGAGGCGGGCACCGTAGATCGTCTCCAGCAGTTCGGAACGCCCGGAGCCGACCAGCCCCGCGATGCCCACGATCTCCCCGGCACGCACGTTCAGCGACACGTCGGCGAACTCGCCAGTGCGGGTCAGCCCCTGCACCTGGAGCAGGTCGGTGCCAGCGGGGTCGTCGGTCGGCCGGTCCGGGAAGACGTACTCGATGGTGCGGCCGGTCATCCGGCTCACCAGGTCGCGGGTCGGGGTGTCGCGCGCCGGCAGGTTCGCCGCCGTGGTCCGGCCGTCCTTGAGTACCGTGACCCGGTCGCCGATCTCGCGGATCTCCTCCATGCGGTGGGAGATGTAGATGACGGCGATGCCCTGCGCGGTCAGCTCCCGGATGATCCGGAACAGGTTGCCGACCTCGTCGTGGGCCAGCACCGCGCTCGGCTCGTCCATGATGATCAGTCGCGCCTCGTGCGACAGCGCCCGCGCCATGCTGACGATCTGCTTGCCGGCCGCCGGCAGGGACCGGACCATCCGATTCGGCGGGATCTCACCGTGGCCGAGCCGGCTGAGGATCTGGCGGGTGTGCCGAGCCATCCGGCCACGCCGGACGAAACCGAAGTTGCGGTACTCGTGCCCGAGGAACGCGTTCTCCGCCACCGACAGGTCCTCGACGAGGTCGAGCTCCTGGTAGATCGTGGCGATGCCCGCCTTCATGGCGGCCTGCGGGTTGGCGAACGTGGCCGGCTCGCCGCGCCACTCCACGAGCCCGGAATCCGGTTGGTGGACCCCGGCCAGCACCTTGATCAGGGTGGACTTGCCGGCGCCGTTCTGCCCGAGCAGGCAGTGCACCTCGCCGGCACGCACCTCCAGCTGCACGCCGTCGAGCGCGCGTACGCCGGGGAAGGTCTTCACCAGGTCGGTGAGGCGCAGGACCACCTCGCCCGCGACGGTGTCGGCGGGAGCCTCGACCAGCGGCGCCTCGGCGACGGCCTCGGCCGACGCGGTGGCGGGGTCATCCTCGGGCAGAGCCACAGTCTCCTCCTCGCTCACGACGGAATCTCGAACAGCTTCATGCGGCTTCCCCGAAGGCGACGTCGCTGGCGAGCACCGCCGCGCCGGTGACACCGGCACGGCCGCCCAACTCGGACAGAACGACGGGAAGGTTGCCGGTGGCCAGCGGCAGTGACCGCCGGTAGACCACACTGCGGATCTCGGCGAGCAGGATGTGGCCCAGCTGGGCCAGCCCTCCACCGATCACGATCATGGACGGGTTGGTGAAGCTGACCAGACCGGCGAGCACTCCGCCGACCCGCCGTCCGCCGTCCCGGATGAGCTGGATGCAGGTCACGTCGCCCTCGACGGCGCCCTCGGCGACGTCCAGCGCGGTGACGACACCCCGCAGCGCCAGCCGCTCGGCCAGCGCCGGCGACGTCCCACTGCGGGCGGCGGCCAAGGCGTCCTTGGCCATCGCGGCGCCGCTGAACAGCGCCTCCAGGCAGCCGACGTTGCCGCAGGAGCACATCGGACCGTGCGAGTCGACCTGGATGTGGCCGATGTCGCCGGCACAGCCGTCGGTGCCCCGGTAGACCTCGCCGGTGAGGTAGATGCCGCACCCGATGCCGGTGCCGATCTTCACGAAGAGGAAGTCGTCCACCGAGTGGGCGACCCCACCGTGCCGCTCGCCGATCGCCATGATGTTGACGTCGTTGTCGACCACCGCCGGGCAGCCGTGCTCCCGGCTGAGCAGCTCACGCACCGGGAACCGGTCCCAGCCCGGCATGATCGGCGGTGAGACCGGCACGCCGTCGCGGAAGCTGACCGGGCCGGGTACGCCGATGCCGACAGCGTCCAGGCGCTCGTACGCGCCGTCGACCCGGGCCTTGTGCAGCAGTTCGTTCACCCGTTGCAGGGTCACCTTCGGGCCGCTGCGGATGTCGGCTGCCTCGGCGTAGTGGGCCACCGGTTCGAGGCGGCCGTTGACCACCTCGACGTCCATCGAACTGGCGCCGAGGTCGACGGCGGCGAAGCGCAGCTTCGGGTTCAGCTCGACGAGAGTCGAGCGACGCCCACCTCGGGACGCCGCCAGCCCGGCCTCGGCCACATAACCCAACGCCACCAGGCGATCCAGCTCGGCCAGCATGCGCGGACGCGGCATCTGGAGCCGGTCGCCCAGCTCGGCCCGGGACACAGCGCCCTCGTCGCGGAGCAGCCGCAACAGGCGGACGTGCAGGGGGTCGATGGTGCGCACCCGGGGCCCCCTCTTCTTTGGCAGCGTTCACATCGACGCAATGTCGGTGTGTTGTGTCCGACACAGTAGGAGCGGTCGGATCGCCTGTCCAGAGCTTCGGCTGTTCCGACGCTAACTTTTGCTCAAACGGACAGAAGTTTCGGTCGCGCTTGCGGCGGGATGGACCGGCTTCGCTGTGCACTTCGTCGTACCGGCAGCCACCGAGCGGGTGAGACGGCCGCCGAGCCCGCTCCGACTCCACCGCCGCGACGCCGGGCTCCGGGAGCGTGCGACGGGCGAGCGTCGTCGCCACCGACCACCACCGACACCCATCGGCATCGATGCGCTCAAGCAGCGATTACGCCACTGGGGCGGGTGCCAGCACCACAGCGAATCGTCGGCTTCACCGTCACCGTAATTGGAAGGGACGTTGACAGTCGTCTACGTGGTCGTTAACGTTCCTGGGCATCGACAGCTACGGGGCGAGTCGCGCACCGCAATTCTCCAATCGCGATGACCTTCCGTTCTGTCGTGCCCGAATACCCCGACGGGAAGGACCCCAATGAAACGACCGACGCGCTTTATCGCGGCCGTGTCCGCAGTAGCGTTCGTCGCGCTGTTCTCATCATCGGCAGCCCAGGCGGCACCGTCCTCCACCAGCTCTGACCTCGGTGTTGCCGCTGCGGCGCCCGCCCGGCAGGCTGCTTCCAGCGCTGCCGAGGGCGACTTTGGCACCCTCGGGAACTGCACCGCCGGGATTTTCTGCGGCGAGGTGAAGAACCGGCTCGGCCGATCCATCAAGCTCTCGGGCAACTGGCCTACCAACAGCAAGACGATGTGGCTGCCGGCCGGGCAGGGCAGCGCATCCGATTCGAGGTACTACTACGAATTCCGCGACACTGACGGTTTCCAGGTGCCCAGCGGATACATTTACTACGACAGCGTGGGTAACAAGTACTACCCCGGCTGGCACAAGGTGAACGATCTCCAGGTGGTCACGCTCAACGGCTGGTGCCTCACGTCAGCCTGTAGCTGACGCGCAATTCCTGAAAATGGTCGTCCCTGGCTGCCGGACCCGCACGGGTCCGGCAGCCAGGGACGCGTCGCCTCAACCGGCCGAACCGCGCTGGTTGCGCTTCTTCTTGAGCTTGCGGTCGTCGCGCAGCTCGACGTACGGCTCGTCGTCCACCGAGTGGCCGGCCGCGATGGCGCGCCCACGCTCCAACTCCGCGTCGAACTCCGCCCCGAGCAGGATCGCGATGTTGCTCAGCCAGAGCCAGACCAGGAAAATGATCACCCCAGCGAGGGTCCCGTACGTCTTGTCGTATGAACTGAAGTTGCTCACGTAGAAGGCGAACAGGCCGGAGATCACCAACCAGATCACCACGGCCAGCACCCCGCCCGGGCTGACCCAGCGGAAGCCTCCGTGCCGCGCGTTCGGCGAGGCCCAGTAGAGAATCGCGAACATCAGACTGACCAGGATCAGCAGTACCGGCCACTTCGCGATGTCCCATACCGCGACCGCCGTCGAGCCGAGCCCGATCACATCACCAACCGATTCGGCGAGGCGGCCGGTGAAGACCACGATCACCGCGCTGGCCAGCAGCAGCACGCCGATCACCGCTGTCACGCCGAGTCGGATCGGCAGGGTCTTCCAGATCGGCCGCCCCTCCGGCACGTCGTAGATGGTGTTGGAGGCGCGCATGAACGCGCCGACGTAACCGGAGGCCGACCAGAACGCGGCCACCAGACCGATGATCGCGGCGATGCTGGCGAGGCCACCGTTCTTGTCCGCGGTGCCGATCGCGTCGGTGATGATCTGCCGGATGCTGCCCTCCGGCACCGCCTGGTTGACGGTGTCCGTGACGCCCTCGGTGGCGCTCTCGCCGAGCAGACCGAGGATCGAGATCAGCACCAGCACGCCGGGGAAGATGGACAGCACCCCGTAGTAGGTCAGTGCCGCCGCCCAGTCGGTAAGGCTGTCGTCCTGGAATTCGGTGACCGTTCGCCGCAACGCCGCCTTCCAGCCACTGCCGGGCAGGTCGGTGGGGCTGTCCGGGCCGGCGTCGGGCCCGACCGGCGTGGTGGCGGGATCACGCTCCCGCTCCCGCTGGGCGGAAGACTCGTCCGAGGCCATCGCCCCTCCTCTTGGTCGGTGTCACCTCGGGACATGCCCCGTCGACCGGCGCGGATAACCACTACTTGTAGAGCAACCTCGCCATTCGGCGAGAGGCCACCAGCAAGCCGACCGCCACCATCACCAGCAGGTAGAGCACGTCGAGCAGCCAGAGCCAACCACCACTGCCCAGCGCGACCCCCCGGATCAGGTGCACCGACCGGTACAGCGGGGTGATCTCGACGAGCCAGTGCAGCACTGTCGGATAGGCCTGCGCCGGCACGAAGGTGCCGGAGAAGAGGAAAAGCGTGAACTGGGCGGAGCCCACCAGGTCGAAATCCTGCCAACTGCGCATGAAGGTGGAGATCGCCATGCCGAGCGCCCCGAACGCGAACCCGACAAGCACCGCGGCCGGGAAGGCGGTCAACGCGCGGGTGACGCTGGTCAGGTCCAGCGCGACCATCACGCCGAGGAACGCCGCCGAGTAGGCGCTGCCCCGCAGCATCGCCCAACCCAACTCGCCTGCGGCGATCTCGAATGGCCGTACCGGGGTGGCGATCATCCCGTCGTACAGCTTCATGTACTTCATCTTGCCGAAGAAGTTGAAGGTGGTCTCCGCGAGCGCCCCGGTCATCGCCGAGGAGGCGAGCATCGCCGGAGCCACGAACTCGGCGTACGAGACCAGCCGCCCGTCGGGCAGCGGCAGGTCGCCGATCAGCGCGCCGACACCCACCCCGATGGAGAGCAGGTAGAGCAGCGGCTCCACGAAGCCGGAGAGCAGCAGCAGCCAGTAGATCGACTTCAGCGCCGCGACGTTGCGCCCGACCACCGACGCCGACCGCCGGGACGCGGCGGAGACGTCGACCAGCCGGGGCAGGATCAGCGTGACCACGACACCCTCCCTGCTTGCTCTTCGGGTTGCTCTTCAGACGACGAGCTTGCGGCGGAACGCGCGCACCGCCAGCAACCAGCCCGCGACCGCCCAGGCGGCCAGGTAGAGCAGGTGCCCGACGGTCGACCACTGTGGGACGACGCCCAGCGTGGCCGCGCGGCACAGGTCCACCGCGTGCCACAACGGCGTGACGTACGCCAGCCAGCGCAGCCCCTCGGGCAACGACTCGACCGGGAAGAACACCCCGGCGAAGAGCGTCATCGGGATGACAGCGAACCGGAACAGCATCGCCAGCCAACTGTCGCTCGACACCGACGCGGCGTACGCGAAGGTCGGTGCGGCGACGGCCAGCGCGAGCAGGGCGACCACCGGCAGGGTCGCCACCGCCCACGGCGACCGCAACGCCCCGAACAACCCGGTGACCAGCAGGAACGCCACAATCGTGGTGAGCACCCGGAACAGCACGAACGCCAGGTGCCCGGCCACGATGTCACCCACCCGAAGCGGCGACGCGCCCTGCGCGAAGTAGGTCCTGACCCACTGGAAGTTGCTGAACACCGGCCAGGTCGAGTCACCGACCGTCACCTGGAGCGCGGTCGAGGCGATCAGCCCGGGGACCAACCAGTCGAGGTAACGCACCCCGCCGACACCCTGGTCGATGTAGGCGCCGACGCCCAGCCCGAACCCGACGACGGTCAGCACCGGCAGCAGGAACGACGAGAACACCCCGGCCCGCCAGGTGCGCCGCAGACCCACCAGGTAGTGCTCGAACACCGCGTACGCCGGAACCCAGGGGAACCGCGCCGATCCCGTCACACTCACCCGATCACCCCGCTCACCGCGCCGGCCACCACGACCTGTCTACCCAAGGGGTACGACAGACCGCCGGTCACCCTACGACGACCCCGCCGACGTGTCGCCCGGTTTCACGCGGCCTGGGCCCCGTCGCCCCGACCCCGCCCGTTGATCGACTCGGTTTTCAGGAAGTCGCGGTGTCAGAGCCGCCCCAACACCCCGACTTCCTGAAAGCCGAGTGGATCTAGGCCGGGTGGCGTGAACGGTCGTGGTCAGCGCGCCAGCTACCGGCGGACGGCGTCGGACCCGACGAACGCGCGCCACGTGTCGGGCGCAAAGACCAGCACGGGGCCGGTCGGGTCCGTGGAGTCCCGGACGGCCACCAACCCAGGCAGGTTGCTGGCAACCTCCACACAGTTGCCGCCGTCTGGCCCGCTACGAATGCTCTTGCGCCACCGGGCACCGGTTAGATCCATGTCTCCGCCACTTCCGCCATGAGATCGAGGGACTGCCCGTGCGATAGTGCCTCACCGCGGATCGACTCCCACACCTCGACCATCTGACGGACGTACTCGGCCCGGTCGATGACCTGCCCGTGACGCTGTCCAGCGAGGTAGACAAGGTCCTCCCCCTGCGACGAGCTTGCGATCACGAACGGCCCTCCGAGCCCAGCGTAAGCACCGGCGGGAGTCGGCACTACCTGGATCCGGACCCTCGGGAACGCCGTGCCAAGCTTCACGAGGTGCTGAATCTGCTCGCGCATGACTTCCGGCCCACCGACAGATCGGCGCAGCACGTGCTCGTCGATCACGGCAGTGAGCAGCGGAGGCCGGTCTCGGGTGAGCAGTCTCTGACGGTCCAGCCGGGTTGCCACCTGCTGCTCGACCTCGTCCGCCGCGAACAAGCCGCCGCCGGTCAGTAGTGCGCGGGCGTACCCCTCGGTCTGCAAAAGGCCCGGCACACACAACGGCTCGAACGAGCGCAGCGCTGTGGTCTCCTGCTCGATGCCGGCCCAGTCGCGGAACCACGGCACCACCGCCTCACGGCTGATCCGCCGCTGGATGCGCTCGAACCGGCCGTCGGCTGAGAACACGGCGTCACAACGGCGGGCGAAGTCCAGACTCGGCCGGCGCTCGGATGTCTCCACCTTGGCAACCAATGCCCCGGAATAGCTCAACGCCTCGGCCAGCGCCGTCTGCGACATTCCATTGGCGGCCCGGGCCAGTCGCAACTCTTCGGCGAAGTGCTCCAGCATGGACGAACTCTCCACGGACAACCCCCGTACATTTCCGTACCGTGCCGGGCCGATTGCCGTACGCGCTGGTCGTCGGCGTGCGGAACCTCCCACAGTAGCCAGGCCCTCACCAGACTGTCACGCAGCGGAACCGCTCACGGGATCCAGACGGCGGGCGGAACCAGGCCGGGAGCGCCCCGTGACCCCCGATCCGGGGCGCTCCCCACCCACCCGATGGAGGTTCCTCCCCGTGCGACTCACCTGGTCGGCTCACCACGGCGGCGGGCTCTGATGCCCCGGTACCGCCCGCACGTCGCGGCACGCCCGTCCTGGCGCTGCCGGGTCTGCGGCGCGGCGTGGCCCTGCTCACCGGCCCGCCTGGCGCTGCTGGGCGAGTACCGAGAGGATCGGATCGGCCTGCTCGTCTACCTCGCCACGCTGCTCGATGAGGCAGCCGCCGAACTCCCCGGGCACGACGGGCTGTCCGACCGATTCATCACCTGGGCCAGAGCCCGTTGAGCGGTGCTCGCCGGCAGCCGGTCAGGCAGCTCGATCCACTCGGGTTTCAGGAAGTCGGGCTCTCCACTGCGCCGCATCACCGCGACTTGCAGGAAGCCGAGTGGATCAGTCGACCAGGGTGCGGCCGGTCAGGTGCAGGAAGACATCCTCCAGGCCGCTGCGCCGGACCAGCACGTTCGCCGGCTGGAGCCCCAGCGCGCTGACCTCGGCGACCGCCGCGTCGCCGTCGGGCACGTAGAGCAGGACGCGGTCGGGCAACACCTCGACCCGCTCCCCCAGCCCGTCGAGCTTGCCTGCGAACGGTTCCTGCGACTCGGCGGCGAAGCGTAGCTCGACCACCTCGCGGGTCGAGTGCTGCTCGATCAACGCGCGGGGCGAGCCCTCGGCGACGATCCGGCCGCCGTCCATCACCACCAGCCGGTCACAGAGCTGCTCGGCCTCGTCCATGTAGTGGGTGGTGAGCACCAACGTGACGCCCTGCTGCTTGAGCCGGAACAGCCGCTCCCACACCAGGTGCCGGGCCTGCGGGTCCAGCCCGGTGGTCGGCTCGTCGAGCAGCACGATCTCCGGATCGTTCACCAGCGCGCGGGCGATGGTCAACCGACGCTTCATGCCACCGGACAGCGGCTCGACCTTGCTGTCGGCCCGTTCGGTGAGCTGGACGAAGTCGAGCAGCTCCGCGGCGCGCTCCCGGGCCGCCCGGCGGGAGATGCCGAAGTAGCGGGCGTAGACGGTCAGGTTCTCCCGCACGGTCAGCTCTGGATCGAGATTGTCCAGCTGCGGGCACACCCCGAGGCGCGCCCGGATGGCCGGCCCGTCAGCCACCGGATCCATGTCGAGGATGCGCAGCTCACCCGCGCTGGGTGGGGAGATGCAGCCGACCATCCGCATGGTGGACGACTTGCCCGCTCCGTTGGGCCCGAGGAAGCCGAACGCCTCACCCGGGCGAACCTCGACGTCGATGCCGTCCACCGCGGTGAAATCGCCGAACCGCTTCACCAGCCCGCGAGCCTGAATCAGTGGTCGCCCCGAAGTCACCGCCCGACCCTAGCCGCCCGGTCCGACACCCCTCCACGCGAATTTCCGCCGGCGACCGGCCGATCACAGTGGTTTCCGTACCACCGACGGCGAAACGCCGATCGATGCCCCACCCGTCGGCCAATCGACGTGTATCGTCCTTCCGTGCCGCCCATCAGCTCGCCCGATGGTTCACCGTCACGCGCCCGACCAGCCAACTCTCCCGTTGACGGGCCCGCAGCGAGCCCTGGCGTGCCACCCCGACCGCGGTCTGAAGCCGAGCCGACGGAGCCGAGCGACCCGAGCGTCGCCGACCAGGCGACTCGCGACCTGGCCGCCCAGTTCGAGGACGAGAAACCAGGGCGGGTGCTCTCGGGGTCGGCGGGTCTGCTCCTCACCGTGGCGGCGCTGGCGGTCGGCGCTCTCGCCTTGTGGCAGGTGTTCCGCCCCCTGTCGCAGGGCAGCAAGTATTACCTGATCATCTTCCTGGCCGGCGTCCTCCCGCTGGTCTTCCTCGCCTACCCGGCCGACCTGCGGCTGCCGGCGCGCCTACGCGCCCGACTACGCACCAAGCTGGCCGAGGCCACCGGGAGCGACAGCGACAGGCGCGTCCCGGCACCCACGTCGACGCGGCCCACCGTGACCGACTGGGCTCTGAGCGCCCTGGCGGTCGCGGCCTGCCTCTACCCCGTCCTGCCGATCCGGATCGGCAGCGGTGGCGGCGGCTACAACGCGTTCCTCGACCGGCAGGGCCTGCTGGCGGCGACGGATCTGGTGCTGGGCATCGTCCTGCTGCTCCTGCTGCTCGAAGCGTGTCGACGTGCCACCGGTTGGATCCTGCCGGCGGTCTGCCTGCTGTTCCTCGGTTACGGCTACTACGGCGGTTTGTTGCCGCAGTCCTGGCCGGTCGCACACGCCGGGCTCGACTTCAGTCAGCTGGTCGACGCGTTCTACAACTCCGACAGCGGCTTCTACGGCACGCCGCTCGACGTGGCCGCCTCGTACATCGTGCTGTTCACCATCTACGGCGCGGTGCTGGAGTTGTCCGGGGCCGGGCGGTTCTTCGTCGAGTTGTCGGCTGCGGCGTTCCGACGTTCCCGGACCGCCGCCGGCCGGACGGCGGTGGCCTCGGGTTTCCTGCTGGGCACCGTCTCCGGCTCCGGCGCGGCGACGACGGTGAGCATCGGCGCGGTCACCTGGCCGCTGCTGCGCCGCGCCGGCTACCCGCCGGAGCGGGCCGGTGGCATGCTGGCCGCGGCCGGGGTGGGCGCGATCCTCTCCCCGCCAACCCTGGGTGCGGCGGCGTTCATCATCGCCGAGTACCTGGGCGTCTCGTACCTCCAGGTGCTGGGCTGGGCAACGGTACCGACGGTGCTCTACTACCTCGGCATCCTGTTGGCCGTGGAGATCGACGCCCGCCGCTCCGGCGTACGCCCGGTGGTGATCGATGTCGGCTCGCCCTGGCGGCTGCTGGCCCGATTCGGCTACCACTTCGCCTCACTGATCGCCATCATCGTGTTCCTCGCCATCGGTGTGTCCGCGACGCGGGCCGTCGTGTTCGCCATCGTCCTCACCGTCGTGCTCTCCTACCTGGACCGGGCGCACCGACTCACTGCGGGCCGGCTGGTGACCGCGCTCGTCACCGGCGTACGCGGCGTCCTCGCCGTCACCGCGGTCTGCGCCGCCGCCGGCATCATCACGGCGACCACCACGAAGACCGGCCTCGGGCCGCAGGCGGCGGCTCTGCTGATCGGCGGAGCGCAGGCGGCCACGTCGGACCCGACCCTGGTGCTGGTGCTCACCGCGCTGCTCGCCGCCGTCGCGCTCAGCCTGCTGGGCCTGGCCGTGCCGGTCACCGCGTCGTTCGTGATCGGTTGGGTGATCGTCGGTCCGGCCCTGCTCGATCTGGGCGTCACCGCGCCGGCGGCGGCGATGTTCGTCTTCTACTTCGCGGTGCTGTCCGAGGTGTCCCCACCAACCGCGCTCGCCGCGGTGGCCGCCGCCGCGGTCACCGGCGGTCGGCTGGTGCCGACCATGTGGCAGACCCTGCGGTACGCGCTGCCGGCCTACCTGACCCCGATCGCGTTCGTCATCACGCCGGCCGGGCTCGGTCTGCTCGGCATCGGTGGTGTCCAGCGGATCGCCTTCGCCGCCGGCGTCACAGCGCTCAGCGTGGCGGTGCTCGCCGTCGCCGCCGGTGGCTGGCTGCCCGGTGTGGGCCCGGCCGGCGTACCGGAGCGGGTGCTGGGCGCTCTCGCCGGCGTCACATTGCTCTGGCTCGAACCCGTGCCGGTCACTGTCGGCGCGGCGCTGGCCGCCGTGGCGGCGGCGGGCGTGGTCGTCCGACGCGCCGCCGCCGACCGGTCATCGTCCGATCCTGTGGAGGAGAAACTGTGAGACGAATCGACGTACGGCTCGCTGCGGGCCTGAGCGTGCTCGCCCTCGTCGCGGGTTGCGGAGGTCAGCAGGGCGGCGCGGCCACTGACGACACGGCCAGCGAGGTCACCTGCGAGGTGACCAAGGAGACCCGCGTCGGCATCGCCACCGGCAACGCGACAGGCGTCTACTACGTGGTCGGCAACGCCCTGGCCGGGCAGTTGTCCGGAGCGACCGGCGGCAAGCTCACCGGCACCGCCGCCGAGACCGGCACCTCGGTGCAGAACGTCGAGCAACTGGTCGGTGGCCAGTACGACGTGGCGTTCTCACTGTTCGACACGGCGGTCAACGCGGTGGAGGGCAAGGGCAGCTTCACCGCGCCGCAGCCGGTGCAGGCGCTGACCCGCCTCTACGACAACTACACGCAGGTGGTGGTCCGCAACGACTCCGGGATCACCTCGGTGGCCGACATGCGCGGCAAGCGGATCTCCACCGGCTCACCGAAGTCCGGCACCGAGGTGATCGCGAACCGGCTGTTGGAGGCCGCCGGCCTGAACCCGGCCAAGGACATCCGGGCGCAGCGACTGGACCTCACCAAGACTGTCGAGGGGATCAAGGACGGCAGCGTCAACGGTTTCTTCTGGTCCGGTGGTCTGCCCACCGGTGGCCTCACCGACCTGTTCACCACGGCCGGTGACTCGGTGAAGTTCGTCGACATCTCGCCGTTGCTGCCGAAGATGACGATGCTGAGCCCCGGCTACCAGGAGGGCACGATCGGCCGGGACGCGTACAAGACGGCGAGCGACACCCCGACCATCGTCGTGCCCAACGTGCTGCTGGTCCGCAAGGACCTGGACGCCAACGTGGCCTGCGCGATCACCCGGACGGTGTTCGACAAGCGCGACGCTCTGGCCCAGGCCAACCCGGCGGCCAAGGGAATCTCGCTGGAAAAGGCCCGCCGGACCCTGCCGGTGCCGCTGCACCGCGGCGCCGAGAAGGCGCTGAAGGACCTCGGCGCGAACTGACCCGAGTCAGCCGTCGGCCGGCGCGGTGGCGGCGCGGGCGACACCGACCAGCCGGTCGGTGTCGGCGAGCACTGCCTCGTCGTCGGTCGGAGTGCCGGGGTCGAGTCGGACCGTCCAGGTCAGACCGTCGACCCCGGCCACGCGTCGGGCCGCGACCCGCGCCGCGCCGCCGGGCACCGGCTGGTGCTCGGTGTACGCGACCGAACGGGTCACCCGGGCCCGCACCTGATGCGGCAACTCGCCCGGGTCGAGCAGCAGGTACGTCTCGGCCGGACCGTCGGCGACCACCGTGTAGCCGTCGCGCTCGACCAGCGGCTCGGCGGGGGTGACCGTCAACTGCCGGCCGGACCAGACCGCCTTGAGGATGGTGTGCCAACCGAGCCGGTGCCCTCGACCGGGCAGCCACAACCCGAGGTTGGTGGCGACCACCACCCCGTCGCCTTCGCCGTTGCCGGCGGCGGCCCAGGCCACCACCCGCTCGTCGGCGGTCAGCGGCGGCCGGTCGGCCGGCGGCAGCTTCGGCTTGCGGCTGAACAGTCCCATCTAGAGGCCTCCCGCAGCCTGCTCGCGCAACGCCCGGGCGTGCTGCTCCAGGGACAGCAGCTCACCGAAGGCGGCGAAGTACTCGTCCTTGTTGTTGACCGGGTTGATCCGCTGGATGCGTGACTTGAGGTCCCGGACCCGGGCGGTCACCGACCCGAACTGCACCCGGGCCATGGTGATCGACACGTAGCGCGGGTCCGGTTCGCCGTCGATCCGCAGTGGTTCGACGGCCAGCTCACCGACCAGCGCCGCTGCCGCCAGGTCCTCGCAGGCGTCGCGGACCGACTCGATCCAGACCGCGCCGCCGGTCGCCGACGCGGCACCACCGACCGCCGCGATGGCCGTACGCACCGCGACGTGCACCGGGTGGCGGTATTCGGTGGCCTCGACCGTGTCGAACATCGGCCCGGCCAGGACCGGTTGCTGGAGGGCGAGTTTGAGCGCCTCCCGCTCGACCATCGACTGCGGGCTGTCCACCGCCGACTCGGGGCGGGCCGAGGTCGGCCGGGCGGCGGGGGCGGCCTCGCGGGTGCCGGACGGCGCGGTGTTGCCGGCGGCGAGCACCGCCCGCTGCACCGGTTCGATCTCCATGCCGAGGTCCATGGCGAGCTTGCGGACGTACTCCGGGCGCTTCTCCCGGTCTTTCAGGCGCGCGACCAGCGGCGCGGCGTGGCGCATCGCCTCCACCCGGCCGTCGACGGTGTCCAGGTCGAAGCGGCTGATCACGTGCCGCAGCGCGAAGTCGACGAGCGGCTCACGGCGGGCGACCAGGTCACGCACCGCCAGGTCGCCCTTGGCCAGCCGCAGGTCGCACGGGTCCATGTTGTCCGGGCTGACCGCGATGAACGTGCGCCCGACGAAGCGCTGGTCGTCTTCGAAGGCGCGCAGCGCGGCCTTCTGCCCGGCGGCGTCACCGTCGAAGGTGAAGATGATCTCGCCGGCCACCTCGTCGCTGTCGAACAGGAGCCGGCGCAGGACGGAGATGTGGTCCGCGGCGAAGGCCGTGCCGCAGGTCGCCACCGCAGTGGTCACACCGGCGATGTGACAGGCCATCACATCGGTGTAACCCTCGACGATCACCGCCCGACCCTGCTTGGCGATCTCCCGCTTGGCCTGGTCGATGCCGTAGAGCACGTGCGACTTCTTGTAGATCGGCGTCTCGGGCGTGTTCAGGTACTTCGGGCCGTCGTCGTCATCGAAGAGCTTGCGCGCGCCGAAGCCGATCACGTCGCCGGCGAGGTCGCGGATCGGCCAGAGCAGCCGGCGACGGAACCTGTCGATCAGGGTGCCGGAACGAGACTCCCGGGACAGCCCGGCGGTGACCAGCTCCTGGTGGGTGAAGCCCTGCTGGCGCAGGTGCTTGGTGAGCGGGTCCCAACCCTCCGGCGCGAAGCCACAGCCGTAGCGTTCGGCGGCGGCCCGGTCGAAGCCCCGGCGGGCCAGGAACTCCCGTGCCGCCCGCGCGCCGGCGGTGCTCAGTTGCGCGCTGTAGAACTCGACTGCGGCGGCGTGCGCGGCGACCAGGCGCTGCCGCTGACCCTGCTGCGGTCGGGGGCGCGGCGTGCCCTTGTCGTCCTCGATGTAGCGCAGTTGGATGCCGGCGCGGCCGGCCAGCCGCTCGACGGACTCCACGAAGCTGAGATGGTCGGCGTCCATCAGGAACTTGATCGCGTCCCCGCCGGCCCCGCAGCCGAAGCAGTACCAGACGTTGCGGGCCGGGGACACGTTGAACGACGGACTCTTCTCGTCGTGGAACGGGCACAGACCCTTGAGGTTGCCGCCGCCGGCGGACTTCAGGGTGACCGTCTCGGAGATCACATCCCCGATCGAGGTGCGTTCCCGGACCAGTGCGATGTCCTCGTCCCGGATCCGCCCAGCCATGTGCCACCCCCTCGCCGTACATCCTGCCCTGCCGGACCGACGACACGCCGGCCGGGGGACGCCGGTGTGGCGGCGACCGCTGCCGGCTGGGCGGTTCCGGCCCGCCGGCCGGGTCCGCGCGGGGACCATGACCAGATGCGCAGGGTACGCAGCCAAGCCCCCCGCCTGCCGAGATGGCTGGCCGGCCGGGTCGGGCTACCCGATCAGACCCCGGGCGCGGACGAGGCCGGACACCGCCACGCCACCTGGCTGGAGCTCTTCCTCGACCTCATCTTCGTGTACGCGCTGGCGGCGGTGGTGGCTCGGCTGGGTGACGAGCCGAGCCCGTCGCCGACCGACGTACTGGCCGTGTTCGGGCTCTTCGTGGTGATCCAGTGGGCCTGGATGGGACAGGTCTACTACGACACCCGCTTCGACCCGGACGACGCGCTGCACCGGGTGCTGGTACTCGTCGCGCTCGTGGGCGCGGGCGCGATGACCCTGGGGGTCGACGAGGTGCCGGAGAGCGTCCTCCTGCCCATCGGGTACCTGATCGTGCGGGGTGTGCTGCTCCTGCTGTACCTACGCGCCCGTTCCACCAGCCCGATGGCCCGGATGGTGACGACCATCTACCTGATCGGCTTCGGGTCGGGCTGGTTGATCTGGTTGGTGTCGCTGATCGTGCCGACCGAGCTGCGGCCCGTCCTGTGGATCGTCGCGATGCTGAGCGAACTGGCGACGCCCTGGGTCGGGGCGCGTTGGCTCAACCGCTGGCCGGTGGACAACAGGCACCTGCCGGAACGGATCGGCCAGTTCACCATCATCGTGCTGGGTAGCGCGCTGGCCAGCCTGCTCTTCGCCGTGCCGGACCATCCCCCGCCCCACATGATCCTCACCGCCGCGTTGGCCTTCCTGATCCCGGCGGCCGTCTGGTGGGTCTACACCACATTCGTCACCACCCGCCTGCTCCAGCGCCGGCTACGCGGCGGCCAGGCGTACGGCTACCTGCACATTCCGCTCGGCGGTGCGCTGCTGCTGCTCGGTTGGGCGCTCGGGCAGGTGGTCCGGCTGGTCGACGACAACGCCAACCACCTGCCGCTGGAGTTACGGCTGCTGCTCGGTGCGTCGATGGTGATCTGGACGCTCTGCGGTCTCGCCCTGTACTGGCTGTGGACCCGGCCGAGCGCCGCCCGGTTGGCGATCGCCGTCTACGGGGTGGTTTCGGTCTCGCTGATCACCACGACGGTGCACCAGCCGAGGCTGATGCTGTCGCTGCTCTCCCTGGCCGTCGTCGGGTACGCAGTCCTGGTCAGCCGACGACTGGCCAAGGCCGGCCAGGCGAACCAGACGCCCGAGGGATGAGCGGGCTCAGGCCACCCGGGCCGGCTCGGCGACGCTCGTCTCCTCGGCCGCCACCTGCTGGTTCCAGTCGGCCTTGGTGGAACGCCAGCCCTCGTCGTCCATGCCACGCCGCCAGTAGCCGGAGATGGAGAGCCGGTCGAGGGGTACGCCCCGCTCGCGGCGCAGCAGCCGGCGCAACTCCCGGACGAAGGCGGCCTCGCCGTGCACGAACGCGTGCACCTGGCCGGCCGGGAACTCCAACGCGCGCACCGCCGCGACCAGCGCCTCGCCCACCGGGCGTTCGCCGCGGTGCAGCCAGGTCAACTCGACCGCCCCCGGGCTGACCAGCTTCTGCTCCTCCGCCGCGTCGGCGATCTCCACGTAGACGTGGGCCGGGGCACCCAGCGGGAGGCGCTCCAGCGCGGCGGCGATCGCCGGCAGGGCGCTCTCGTCCCCGACGAGCAGGTGCCAGTCCGCGTCCGGGTTCGGGGCGTACGCGCCGCCGGGGCCGACGAAGTGCACCGGATCGCCGGGACGCAGCGCGGCGGCCCACGGGCCGGCCAACCCCTCGTCGCCGTGGTGCACCACGTCGACGGTCAGCTCCCCGGCCAGCGGATCCCAGCGCCGCACGGTGTACGCGCGCAGCCGGGGCCACTGCTCCCGGGGCAGGTCCCGGCGGATCGCGGCGAGGTCCAACGGCTGCGGGTAGGCGACGTTCGGCTGCGGGAACACCACCTTGATGTAGTGGTCGGTGAACTCGCCCACCGGCAGGCCGACCAGTTCGTCCCCACCGAGGACGAGCCGGATCAGGTGCGGGGTGGGCCGCTCGGTGCGCAGTACCCGGGCCGAGGTGACGTTCCTGGGGCGTTCCGTCATGTCAGTTAGGTTAGCCTAAGTTAGCTCGTGGTCGGCCGGGGGTGTCCCCTTGCCGACCAGGCGGGTGTGCCAGGCCACCGCCGCCGGGTCGGTGAGCGAGGCGACCTGGTCGATCACCACCCGCAATCTGGCCCGGTCGTCCGGGGCGGCCCGCCACATCGGAACGAAGATCGGGTCGAGCCCCTCCGGGGCACGCCGGACCAGCGCGGCGACCAACTCCGCGAGCATCGTCCGCTGCCGCTCGTAGCGGCCCCGGAAGCCGCTGCGACGCATCACGTACCGCAGCGCTATGCCCTTGAGCAGCGCGCACTGCGCCCGCACCAGGCGGGGCACCACCAGGTCGGCGGCGTAGCGGCGGTGTGGGCCCGGACCGAAGCGCTCCTCCGTCGCCGCCACCGCGGCGGACACGAACAGCCCGGTCACCCCGCTGGTGGTGGCCTTCAACGCGACCTGCGCGCGATGGCTGCCGTCGTAGCCGGCGAGCGGGGCGAGCAGCGGACCGGCCAGCAGATCGATGAGCACCTCGGCCAGGTCCGCCGCGGACTCCCCGGAGTAGGCGGCGGCCACGTCGGCGCAGAGCGCCGCCCGCTCGTCGGCGTCGGTGAGCAGCGGGTGCAACGTGACATAACCGCCGTGGATGCCGTCCTCCACGTCGTGCACCGAGTACGCGACGTCGTCGGCCCAGTCCATCACCTGGGCCTCCAGGCAACGCCGGTCGCCGGGTGCGCCGGCCCGGATCCAGTCGAAGACGGCCGCGTCGTCGGCGTACACCCCGAACTTGCGCTCCCCCGGGCGGCGCGGCCAGGGGTACTTGCCGATCGCGTCCAACGACGCCCGGGTCAGGTTCAGCCCGGCGGACGAGCCGTCCGGGGCGAGCACCTTCGCCTCGAGGCGGGTCAACACCCGCAGGGTCTGCGCGTTGCCCTCGAAGCCACCGCACGGCGTGGCGAGCAGATCCAACGCAGCCTCGCCGTTGTGCCCGAACGGCGGGTGCCCGAGGTCGTGCGCGAGCCCCGCGACGTCCACCACGTCCGGGTCGCAGCCCAGCCGGGAACCCATCTCCCGGGCGATCTGGGCCACCTCCAACGAGTGGGTCAGCCGCGTACGCAGGAAGTCGTCGGTGCCGGCGGTGTGCACCTGGGTCTTGGTGGCCAGCCGGCGAAACGCCGCCGAGTGCAGCACCCGGGCCCGGTCGCGCTCGTACGGCGACCGGCGATGCCCGGTGTCCTTGGGCGGCTCCTCGACCAGCCGGGCGTCCGCCGCCCCCGGCTCACTTCTCACGCAGGATGCAGAACTCGTTGCCCTCGGGGTCGGCCAGCACCGTCCACTCGACGTCGCCCTGACCGATGTCGACGTGCCGGGCGCCCATGTCGACGAGGCGCTCGACCTCAGCCTCCAGATCGGCGGGGCGCAGGTCGAGGTGCAGCCGGTTCTTGCGCTCCTTGCCCTCGCTCACCGGAACGAAGACCAGGCCGGGCAGGCGGTCGGCGGACTGGCGGATCTCCACCTCGTCGGGCTTTTCGGTGACGACCTGATAGCCGAGCGCCTTAGCCCACCAACGGGCCAGTCGGGCCGGATCGCGGGCGTCGACAGTCAGGCTCTCCCAGACACTCGTCATGCAGTCACCTCTTCCCGTTCGACGCGGCGCCCAATCGGCCGTGTACGAGCGAGCCAAGGTTACGCCCGCCACCACTGCCCGACCCGCTCACGACGCATCGATGAATGGCACACAACCACCGATTGGCCCCCAGTTGCCGACCGATCGCCGAGGGTTACGGTCTCGCGGTCGGAAGTCGCCAGCGGTAGCGTTCCCAGCGCGGAACGTGACCAGCCGACTGACACGCAGAGCCGACCGGTGAGGGGTAACGCTCGTGGACGCAGACACGGTGATGGGACCGGAGCTACGCGGGCTGCGCCAGCGCCGACCCGACATCGCCGGCACGGTGCTCGCGGGCACCGACGGCCTGCTCATCTCCAGCGACCTGCCCAGCACCGACGCCACCCATCTCGCCGCGCTCGCCGCCGCGAGTTTCGGGCTCGGGCACCGGGTGGCCGACACGGTCCGGCATGGTGAGTTCCGGGAGTCGGTCGTGTGCACCACAGCAGGCTGCGTGGTCACCTATCCGGCCGGGCGCAGCGCCCTGCTGACCCTCGTCACCGCGTCGGCGGCGGACGACCTGGAGGCGCTGCACGAGGAGGCGCGGGTGGTGGCCCGTCGGGCAGGGTCGTTCCTGGACATTCGCGGCGCGGGCATCGGCGCGACAGCCGTACCGGACGCGCACGCCCCGCTGGCCACGCGTACCCCGATGGCGACCCTGCCGGCGCAGTTGCGCCGCTCGTCCCGACCGACCTGGCGTCGTCCGCCGATCTGAGCGCCGGCGGCGGCCCGGTGACCGGGCCGCCGCCGGCGTGCGTCACCTGCTGTCCGACCCGCCGGTCTCCACGACCGCCCGACCGGCCTCCAGCCGGGCCACCGGCACCCGGAACGGCGAACAGGACACGTAGTCCAGGCCGACCTCGTGGAAGAAGTGCACCGAGTCCGGGTCACCGCCGTGCTCACCGCAGACACCGAGTTTGAGCCCGGGGCGGGCGGCCCGGCCCTCCTCGGCGGCGATCCGCACCAGCCGGCCGACTCCGTCACGGTCGATCGACTCGAACGGCGAGATACCGAAGATGCCCAACTCCAGGTAGCGCCAGAAGAAGGCCCCCTCGACGTCGTCGCGGGAGAAACCCCAGCCCATCTGGGTCAGGTCGTTGGTGCCGAAGGAGAAGAACTCGGCGGCCTCGGCGATCTGCCCGGCGGTCAGGGCCGCCCGGGGCACCTCGATCATGGTGCCGATCAGCACCTCGACGCCGCTGTCCCCGACCACCTCGGCAATGATCTTCTCGGCCTCGGCGCGAACCGTCTCCAGCTCCTGCACCGCCCCGACCAGCGGCACCATGATCTCCGGCTTGGCCACGCCCCCGGCGCGGGCGCAACTGACCGCCGCCTCGGCGATGGCGCGGACCTGCATCGCGAACAGGCCGGGGATGACCAGGCCGAGGCGTACACCCCGCAGCCCGAGCATCGGGTTCTCCTCGTGCATCCGCCGGACGGCGGCGAGCAACGCCTCCTCCTTGGCCACGTCCTCGCCGCGTTCCTGCGCGACCGCCACGTTGACGGCGAGCTGCTCCAACGGCGGCAGGAACTCGTGCAACGGCGGGTCGATGAGCCGGACGGTGACCGGCAGGCCGTCCATCTCGCGGAAGATCTCCTCGAAGTCGGCCCGCTGCAACGGCAGCAGCGCCGCCAGAGCCGCCTCCCGCTCACCCGGGGCCCGGGCCAGGATCAGCCGCTCGACCAGCTCCCGCCGGTCACCGAGGAACATGTGCTCGGTGCGGCACAACCCGATGCCCTCGGCGCCGAAGCGCCGGGCCCGGGCGGCGTCCGCGCCGGTGTCGGCGTTCGTGCGGACCGCCAGCCGCCGCTTGCCGTCGGCGTGCGTCATGATCCGGTGTACGGCCCGGACCAGCGCGTTGTCGACGTGCTCGGGGTCGAGGCTGCCCTCGAAGTACTGCACGACCTCTGAGGGCATGACCGGCACCTCGCCGAGGTAGACCTTGCCGGTGGTGCCGTCGATGGACACCACATCGCCCTCGGCGACGGTCTGACCGGCGACCGTGAACCGCTTCGCCGGCACGTTCACCTCGATCTCGTCGGCACCGGAGACGCAGGTCTTGCCCATGCCCCGGGCCACCACCGCGGCGTGGCTGGTCTTGCCGCCGCGCGAGGTGAGGATGCCCTTCGCGGCGATCATGCCGTTCAGGTCGTCCGGGTTGGTCTCCCGGCGTACCAGGATCACCGACTTCCCCTCGGCGGCCAGCTCGACGGCTCGGGCGGAGGTGAAGACCACAGTGCCGGACGCCGCGCCCGGCGACGCGCCGATGCCCTTGGCGACCGGCTGGAACTCGTGGTCGAGCTGGAAGCGCGGGAACATCAGCTGGGCCAGTTGGGCGCCGTTGACCCGGTGCAACGCCTCGTCCAGGTCGATCAGGCCCTCGTCGACGAGCTGCCCGGCGATAACGAAAGCAGCGGCGGCGGTGCGCTTGCCGACCCGGGTCTGCAACATCCACAGCTTGCCGCGTTCGATGGTGAACTCGATGTCGCAGAGGTCCTTGTAGTGCTCCTCCAGCCGGGCCATGATGCCGAGCAGCTCGTCGTAGGACGCCTTGTCGAGCTGCTCCAACTCCTGCAACGGCACCGTGTTGCGGATGCCGGCGACCACGTCCTCACCCTGGGCGTTGGCCAGGTAGTCGCCGTAGATGCCCTGCGCCCCGCTGGCCGGGTCACGGGTGAACGCGACACCGGTGCCGGAGTCGGGCCCGAGGTTGCCGAAGACCATCGTCACCACGTTGACCGCGGTGCCCAGCTCGGCCGGGATGCGCTCCTGGCGGCGGTAGAGCACGGCGCGTTCGGCGTTCCACGACTCGAAGACCGCCCGGATGGCCAGGTCGAGCTGTTCGCGTGGCTGCTGCGGGAACTCCCGGCCGGTGTGCTTCAAGAAGATCTTCTTGTACGCGTCGACCAGCCCCCGCAGGTCGTCGGCGTCCAGATCCAGGTCGTTGTGGGTGCCCTTGGCGTGCTTGGCCTCGTCGAGCGCGTGCTCGAACTCCTCACCCGGCACCTCGCAGACGGTCTTGCCGAACATCTGGATGAGTCGCCGGTAGGAGTCCCAGGCGAACCGCTCGTTGTTGCCGGCCTGGGCTGCGAGTCCTTCCACGCTCTGGTCGTTGAGACCGACGTTGAGGACGGTCTCCATCATGCCGGGCATGGAGAACTTGGCACCGGAGCGGACGGAGACCAGCAGTGGGTCCTGCGGGTCACCGAGGCGCTTGCCCATCGCGCGCTCCAGCGACTCCAGGTGCGCCTCGATCTGACCGGCGAGCCCGTCCGGCTCCCGTCCCGTCGCGAGGTACGCCTGGCACGCCTCGGTGGTGATGGTGAAGCCGGGCGGAACGGGCAGGCCCAGATTGGTCATCTCGGCGAGGTTTGCCCCCTTGCCGCCGAGCAACTCCTTGAGCTCCTTGTTGCCTTCGGAGAAGTCGTAGACGTACTTGTGATCGACGGTCTCTTGCGCTGCCACCAGAGCCTCCACAACACACGCGCCGGATTGACACTTAACGAAGGTTCAGTTTCTTTCTTCCCCGGGACGGACCGCCGGTAATCCCGGGGTCGACGTCGATCGGTGGGCGAAGGTTAAGCGACCATCGGGTGACCTGGGACCGTTCGGTGACAATTGGCACAGCTATCACGACTATCCGTGTTCGTACCGGTTTTTGGGAACGCTTCCATGCGCACCATCACGCATCCGGGCCGAGCGTCGTACGCTTGACGCCACGCCAGCCGGTGAACCTCACTTTTGCCATAACGGACGCGAATACACCCCCGGAGTCGCCGCCGTGTCGACCACCCCCTCCCCCGCCCCCACCGCCGTCCCCGCACCGCGCTCGGCGGAGGAACCGGACGTGGCCACGCTGGCCCGCACGGCCGAGCAGACCGCGGGCGCGTTGCTCGCCCCGGCGGCCCCCCACCGGCTGGCCGACGTCGTGCCCGCCCCACAGCAGGTCCAGCCGGACCCGACCGCCGACTGGACCCTCCCAGCCGAAGCCGTCATCGTGTCCAGCGCCGACCCCGCCGCGTTGGCGGTCGCCGAGCAGCTCGCCCAGCTCCTGCGTCCGGCCACCGGCTACCCGCTGCCGGTCACCGACGCCACCACGCCGGAGCCCGCCGGTGGCATCGCGCTGGTGCTCGACGGCAGCGCCGACCTCGGCGCGGAGGGCTACCGCCTCGACATCGCCACCGACGGGGTGAACCTCACCGCCGCCACCGCCGCCGGCCTCTTCCACGGCGTACAGACGCTGCGCCAACTGCTGCCAGCGGCGATCGAGAGCTCCACCCCGGTCACCGATCGCTGGGTGCTGCCCGGCGGGACCATCACCGATGCACCCCGGTTCCCGTACCGGGGCGCGATGCTCGACGTCGCGCGGCACTTCTTCGCCGTCGAGGACGTGCTGCGGGTGGTCGACCATCTGGCCCGCTACAAGCTCAACCACCTGCACCTGCACCTCACCGACGACCAGGGTTGGCGCATCACCGTCGACTCCTGGCCGAAGCTGACCAGCATCGGCGGCACGACCGAGGTCGGCGGCGGCCCCGGCGGGCACTACACGAAGGCCGACTACGCGCGGATCGTCTCCTACGCGGCAGCCCGCCACATCACCGTCGTCCCGGAGATCGACCTGCCGGGGCACACCAACTCGGCGCTGGTCGCGTACCCGGAGCTGGCACCGGACAAGATCGCACCGCCGCCGTACACCGGCACCGAGGTCGGCTTCAGCTACGTCGACCCGGCCGACGAGCGCACGTACGACTTCGTCGCCGACGTGCTGGGCGAGGTGGCCGCGCTCACCCCCGGCCCCTGGCTGCACATCGGCGGCGACGAGGCGTTCAAGGTCAAGGGCGAGGTCTACACCGGTTTCGTCGAGCGGGTCCAGCGCATCGTGGCCGACCTCGGCAAGACCGTCGTCGGCTGGCACCAGCTCGCGCCAGCCGCCCACCTCGACGGGCGGGTCCTGCAGTGGTGGGGCACGAACGGCGAAGACCCCACCACCGTCGACGCCGTACGCCGGGGCGCCCGACTGGTCGTCTCCCCCGGCAACCACGCCTACCTGGACATGAAGTACGCCCCGGACACCCCGATCGGGCACGACTGGGCCGGCCTCATCGACGTGCGAAAGGCGTACGACTGGGATCCGGGCACGCACGTCACCGGCGTACCCACCGAGGCGGTTCTCGGTGTGGAGGCCCCGCTCTGGACCGAATCGGTCACCTCGCTGGCCGACATCGAACTGCTGCTCCTGCCCCGCCTCCCGGCCATCGCCGAGTTGGGCTGGTCACCCCGGGCAAGCCACGACTGGGCCGATTTCCGCGACCGCCTGGCCGGCCAGGGCCCGCGCTGGACGACGGCCGGGATCACCTTCCACCGCGCGCCCGAGATCCCCTGGCCGACCACCCCGACGACCATCCCCACCCACCCCAACCCGGCCGTCCCCAGCCAGGGCAACACGACCCGAGAGGGTGCCAACCCGATATAGGCCGCGGCTCCGGTGGGTCACCCAACGCCAGATGTCCGATTTTTGGCTCAACGTCCCGTGGCCGGGGCCACTGGGATGGCGGAATCGTCGGCCTGGCGGGGTCGTTATACCTGGCACGCCACCGCGACTGTCGGTCGTCGGTGCAGGGCAGCCGCCGGGAACACCGGCCGGGCCGCCCCGGTTACATCCCCCGGCACAGCGCAGCAGCACCGGCAGAGAACGCGGCGGAATGATCCGCCGCCCCGGACCGTTGTGCTCTGTCCCGACGCCGGCCCCACGGGCCGCCGGGACGAGACCACTGCCTGACTCCCGCGCGGACTGCTGTCCCCTGTCACGCCGCGCGGCACCCCCGATGAAGCAGAGGAGCACGCCATCATGCGTACCGATCTGATTCGTAAGACCGCTCTGACCGCCGCTGGCCTCGCGTTCACCGGTGGCGCCATCGTCGGACCCGTCACCACCGCGTTCGCCGCACCCACCACCGGCAAGCCGGCTTCGCAGGCGCAGACCGACCGCAAGGACCACGGTGAGCGTCAGCTCGGCGTGCGCTACGAGGCCCAGCCGAACTTCTACTACTGCGGCCCCGCCGCCGCCCGCAACGCCCTGTCCGTACAGGGCAAGGACATCAGCGTGGACGCCATGGCCAAGGAGATGGGCACCACCGAGGCCGGCACCAACTCCATCAACGACATCACCCCGGTGCTGAACAAGGAGACCGGTAAGAACGACGCCTACCACTCCGTCGAGATCAGCACGCCCAAGGCCGACGAGAAGCAGACCGACAAG
Source organism: Micromonospora sp. NPDC050795 (assembly GCF_044456785.1). NCBI lineage: Bacteria > Bacillati > Actinomycetota > Actinomycetes > Micromonosporales > Micromonosporaceae > Micromonospora > Micromonospora sp. NPDC050795. The sequence goes on from NZ_JBITGE010000004.1 coordinate 143,960, forward strand.
CTTCGCGCCGACGTCGTCAAGACCGTCGACGACGGCCGGGCCGTGGTCGCCAACATCGCCGGCACCACCACCGACACCGACGGTGGTATCCACTCCTTCGAGGGTGGGCACTACATCAGCGTCGTCGGCTACCGCGACAACGGCAACATCGTCAAGATCGCCGACTCCGCCGACCCGAACACCGCCTCGTACGAGGTCACTATCGAGCACCTCGCGGACTGGATCGCCACCCGCGGCTACGCCACCAGCTGAGCGTCACCCGACGCCGAAGGGCCGGACCCCACCACGGGGTCCGGCCCTTTCGCATGTCCGCGCCCCGTGCCCCGCGCCCCGCGCCCCGCGCCCCGCGCCCCGCGCCCCGCGCCCCGCGCCCCGCGCCCCGCGCCCCGCGCCCCGCGCCCCGCGCCCAAGATCCGAGCAAGATCCGAGCAAGATCCCCGATGTTGCTGCCTCCGACACGCCGGAGACACCAACATCCCTGATGTTGCTCGGATCTCGGCGACGAAGTACCCGGCGCGGGGTCCGTTGTCTGCGTCACGGGCCCTTTGGAGCTGATGTCGTAGACGAATCAGCGTCACCAGGGCAGCGGCGAAGCAACGTCGCAATGGGACCTACCGGGCAACCCGGTGGCGGCACCTGCAGGGCAACTCGCCACGGCAACCCGCAGGGCAAGACGGTGACGGCAACGCGGTGGTGGCAGCCGCAGGGCAACACGGTGACGGCAGAACGGTGGGTGGCAACCCTAGGGCAACGACGCGGGGGCGGCAGCCGCAGGGCAATAAGCGGGTGCGGCAACCGCAGGGCAGTGCGAGTCAGTGGCACCGCCGAACAGCACACGGCCGAGCCCAGGTCATGACTCGTTTACGACATCAGCTCGATAGCGTGCCGCACCGTGCCGCACCCCTACGTCCGCCCCCTGCTCCCGGCCGGAACCGGGCCGGGAGCCTGCGAAGAAGGCCCGACGGCGACGACCCCACGACGGTCGAGGACTCAGCCGCCCGAGTCGTCCATCTCGGCACCCTCGGGGACGGTGTCGTCGTCCCGGCTGGCCAGCCAGCCTTCCGGCAGGAAGACCTTGCCGGGCGAGTTGGTACGCCCGCGCGGCTGCCCGAGGGCGGTCATCGGGAACGGTTCCGCCGGGTCGAGCTTGCCGAGCAGGTCGTCGAGCTGGGCCAGGCTTTCGATCATCGCCAACGAGCGCCGCAGCTCGCCGCCGACGGGGAAGCCCTTGAGGTACCAGGCGACGTGCTTGCGGAAGTCCGTGCAGCCGTCCCGTTCACCTCGGGCCGGGTTGCGGGCGCCGGCAGTGAACTGGTCGACCAGCAGCTCGGCGTGCCGGCGCATGGTCACGGCCACCTCTCCGAGAGTGGGCAGCCGCCGCTCCGGCCGGCCGTTGAAGGCGGCCTCCAGGTCGGCGAAGAGCCACGGCCTACCCAGGCAGCCGCGCCCGATGACCACGCCGTCGACGCCGGTGTGGTCAACCATGCGCAGCGCGTCGTCGGCCTCCCAGATGTCACCGTTGCCGAGCACCGGCACGTCGAGAGCCTGCTTCAGGGTGGCGATCGCGTCCCAGTCGGCGGTGCCCGAGTAGCGCTGCGAGGCCGTGCGCCCGTGCAGGGCCACCGCTGCCACGCCGGCCTCCTGGGCGGCGAGCCCGGCTTCGACGTACGTCAGGTGGTCGTCGTCGATGCCCTTGCGCATCTTGACAGTGACCGGCACCCCGGCCGGTGCCGCGGCGGCCACCGCTTCCCGCACCAGCCGCGCGAAGAGCCGACGCCGCCACGGCAACGCCGCGCCGCCGCCGCGCCGGGTGACCTTCGGGACCGGGCAGCCGAAGTTGAGGTCGATGTGATCGGCCAGGTTGCGCTCGACGACGATCCGCACGGCGGCGGCGGTGATCTCCGGATCGGTGCCGTAGAGCTGGAGACTGCGGGGCTTCTCGTCGTCGCCGAAGGCGATCATGCGCAGCGTCTTCGGGTTGCGCTCGACAAGCGCCCGAGTGGTGATCATCTCGCAGACGTAGATGCCGCCGCCCTGCTCGCGACAGAGCCGACGGAACCCGATGTTGGTGATCCCAGCCATCGGCGCGAGCACGACCGGCGGCCACACCTGGTGCTGGCCGAGAGTCAGCGGGCGCAGCGCGGGCACGGTCGAGGCAGTCACCGGCCAAGTGTACGGGGCCCCGACCGGCGCTCATCGCGTCGGCCGAGGCCCCGTGCGCAGAGTCTCAGCAGCCCGGGAGCCGCTCGATCAGGTAGCGCTCGACCTGGTCCAGGGAGACGCGCTCCTGGGCCATGGTGTCCCGGTTGCGCACCGTCACCGCGTTGTCGTCCAGGGTGTCGAAGTCGACGGTGACGCAGAACGGGGTGCCGATCTCGTCCTGCCGGCGGTAGCGACGCCCGATCGCCTGCGAGTCGTCGAACTCCACCACCCAGCGCTTGCGCAGCAGGGTCGCGAGATCCTTGGCCTTGGGCGACAACGCCTCGTTGCGGGACAGCGGCAGCACCGCCACCTTGACCGGGGCGAGCCTCGGGTCGAACCGCATCACGGTGCGCTTGTCCACGCCGCCCTTGGTGTTCGGCGCCTCGTCCTCGTCGTACGCCTCCAGCAGGAAGGCGAGCACCGCGCGGGTCAGACCCGCGGCCGGCTCGATGACGTACGGCATCCAGCGCTCACTCTTGCTCTGGTCGAAGTACGACAGGTCGACGCCGGAGTGCTTGCTGTGCGTGGAGAGGTCGAAGTCGGTGCGGTTGGCGACACCCTCAAGCTCGGCGAACTCGGTGCCACCGAACTGGAAGCGGTACTCGATGTCCACGGTCCGCTTCGAGTAGTGCGACAGCTTCTCCTTGGGGTGCTCGAACAGGCGCAGATTGTCCGCCGAGAGGCCAAGGTCGAGGTACCAGTTCCAGCGCTCCTGGAGCCAGTACTCGTGCCACTGCTCGTCGGTGCCCGGCTCGACGAAGAACTCCATCTCCATCTGCTCGAACTCACGGGTCCGGAAGATGAAGTTGCCCGGGGTGATCTCGTTGCGGAACGACTTGCCGGTCTGCGCGATGCCGAACGGGGGCTTCTTGCGGGCGACCGTCTCGACGTTCTTGTAGTTGACGAAGATGCCCTGCGCGGTCTCCGGGCGCAGGTAGTGCAGCCCCTCGTCGCTCTCCACCGGGCCCAGGTAGGTCTTCATCAGGCCGTTGAACATCTTCGGCTCGGTGAAGGTGCCCTTGTTGCCGCAGTTGGGGCAGTTCAGCTCGGCCAGCGAGGTGAGCGGCTTGCCGTGCTTCTCGGCGTACGCCTCTTCCAGGTGGTCCGCCCGGAACCGCTTGTGACAGAACTGGCACTCGGTGAGCGGGTCGACGAACTCGGCGATGTGGCCGGACGCCTCCCACACCTTGCGGGACAGGATCACCGCGGAGTCCAGGCCGACGACGTCGTCGCGCTGCTGGACCATCGTCTTCCACCACTGCCGGCGAACGTTCTCCTTGAGCTCCACGCCGAGCGGACCGTAGTCCCACGCCGATCGGGTGCCTCCGTAGATCTCACTGGAGGGGAAGACGAAGCCTCGGCGCTTGGCGAGGCTGACGACGGCGTCGATACGGTCGGCTGGCATGTTTCCTCCTACGCCGGCTGGCGGTCGGCGGGGGCGAGATGTGGACTGAACGGTCGGTTCGGGACAACGGTACGACCACCGTCCCCCCGAGCCCAGCAGAATACCGGGGACGGGTCAGCTGACCTCGCAGACCTCCACGCCGCCGGTCTGCCCGTCCTGCCCGAGGCTGACCTGCTGCCGCTCCCGGTCGCCGCCGTCGAGGGTCACGTCGACCGGCACGGTCAGGTAGGTGGTGTCCACCTCGCCCACCCGGAACCCTGTCACCTGCGGTTCTGCGGCGGCGCGCCGTTCGAACTCCGGCCGGGACTCACGCCGCTGCGCGTCGTCGCAGAGCTGGTCGTACGCCCGCCCGTAGTTCCGCTCGACCAGCGCCTGGTAGTAGTCGCCGGTCACGGTGCGGGCCTGTTCCCGGATGGCCTGGACTCCGCTGACGGCCAGGCCGACGACGGCGGTGCCACCGCCGCCGCAGCAGAGCACCACGGCGAGCGCGCCGACGCCGAGGCCGATCCAGAGCCGAGTCCGGCGGCCCTCGGTGGGCGGCGCGGCGAACGGCGGAGCCACCCCGGGACCGGGTGGCGGGGCGGGTGCGGTCATAGGAGCAGCGTAGTGTCCGGCGGCTCAGCGGTAAGGACCCGCAGCCCGATCACTCTCGGCGACGACCACGGCCCCGCCGGGGGCGGCGGTGGCCAGCGCCTCGTACGCGGAGGGCTCGTCGACGGACTCGGCGAGCAGCGGCACGGCGCTGACCTTGACCTCGAAGCCGCCCAGCGCCCGCCGGTACGTGCCGACCGACTCCCATTCGGTGACCAGTGACCAGTGCCGGGGGTCGTCCAGCGCCCGGACCAGTTGGCCGCGCAGGTAGCCGGGCCGGGCGGCCAGCGCGGTGAGGGCGGCGTGCGCCCGTTCGGTGAAGCCGTCGGCGGCATCGACGTCGACCACGAACCGGTTGGTCACCAGCACCGGGGGTTCCTCCTCGTAGAGTCTGTGGGATGCAGCGTACGCAGCGCCCTCTGCTCGCCCGGTTGGCCGGGGCGAACCCGACGTCGGTGTTCCTGCTCACCCTCGTGGTGGTGCTGGTGGCGTTTTTCACGCCCGGGGTGATTGGCGGGCTGCTCACGCTCGCGCTCGCCGGGGTCCTGATCGCCCTGTTGGCGACGACCTGGGCGGTTCAGGCGCCGCAGACCCGGCTGATCCGGCTGGTGATGCTCACCCTGCTGGTGACAGTGGGCCTCGCGAAGCTCCTCTGACATGCAATCATGCGTTTTTGACAATCATTATCGTTGCCACGGACAGTTGACGACATGACCAACCGCGCCACGTACCGTGTCCTGGCCGCCGCGACCGCCCTCCTCGCCCTGGGCGCTGGAGCCGGCTGCTCCACCGGCGGTGCCGCCGGCGCCGACCCCCAGCGAGTCGACGTGGTGGCCGCGTTCTACCCCCTCCAGTTCCTGGCCGAACGGATCGGCGGCGACGCGGTCCGGGTCACCAACCTGGCCAAGCCCGGCGCCGAGCCGCACGACCTGGAGCTCAACCCGAGCCAGGTCGGAGAGGTCAGCGACGCGGAGCTGATCGTCTACCTCAAGGGGTTCCAGCCGGCCGTGGACGACGCCGTGGCCCAGAACGGCGGCGACCGGGCGTTCGACGTGACGAGCGTGCAGCCGCTGTTGGACGCGTCCGCCGGCGGGCACAACCACGAGGGCGAGGAAGAGGGTCACGCCGAGGAGGGCGGCGGCAAGGACCCGCACGTCTGGCTCGACCCGACCCGGTTGGCCGGCATCGGCGACCAGCTCGCCCAGCGGCTCGGCAAGGCCGACCCGGACCACGCCGCCGACTACACCGCCCGGGCGACTGCCCTGCGCGCCGACCTGACGGCACTGGACGGCGAGTTCAAGCACGGTCTGGCGACCTGCCAGCGGCGGGAGATCGTGACTAGCCACGCCGCGTTCGGATACCTCGCCGACCGCTACCAGCTCGACCAGGTCGGCATCACCGGGCTGAGCCCGGACGTCGAGCCCTCGCCGCAGCGCCTCGCGCACGTGATCGAGGAGGCCAAGGAGCACCAGGCCACCACGATCTTCTTCGAGACCCTGGTCAGCCCCAAGGTGGCCGAGACCATCGCCGGTCAGGTCGGCGCGAAGACCGCCGTGCTCGACCCGATCGAAGGGCTCGCCGCCGGCAACAACGGGGACTACCTTTCGGTGATGCGCACCAACCTGCGGACCCTGCAGACGGCCTTGAGCTGCTCGTGACCTCACCTGTCATCACCGTCGAGCACGGGGTGGTCGGCTACGACGGCCGCCCCGTGCTCCGGGACATCTCGCTCACCGTGACCGCCGGCGAGGTGGTCGCCATCCTCGGCGCCAACGGCTCGGGCAAGTCCACCCTGATCCGCGCCGTGCTCGGGCTGGTGCCGATCAGCGCCGGCTCGGTCACCCTCTTCGACCGGCCGTTGCGCCGGTTCCGGCAGTGGGCACGCATCGGGTACGTCCCGCAACGCCTGGGCGCCGGCGGCGGCGTTCCGGCGACCGTCCGGGAGGTGGTGGCCTCCGGCCGGCTGGCCCGTCGGGGGGTGCTTCGTCCGCCGGGTCGAGCCGACCGGGCCGCCGTCGACGCCGCGCTGGGCGCGGTCGGGCTCGCCGACCGGGCCGGTGACCCGGTGTCCACGCTCTCCGGCGGCCAGCAGCAGCGCACCCTGATAGCCCGCGCCCTGGCCGGCCAGCCGGAGCTGCTGGTGCTCGACGAGCCAACCGCCGGGGTGGACGCGGCCAGCCAGGAGGCCTTCGCCGGCGCGCTGCGCGACTTCGTCGCCGACGGCGGAACGGTGCTGCTCGTCGCCCACGAGCTGGGCCCGCTGCGACCGGTGATCAGCCGAGCCGTCGTCGTGCACGAGGGTCGCATCGCCCACGACGGCGCGGTGCCCGACCCGGCCGGCCATCACGCGGAACCCGACCACGACCACGTGCACCCGCACTGCTACGACGAGCCCGCCGGGCTGTGGAGCAACTGACCCATGGAACTCTTCCAGTACCCCTACATGCAGCGCGCCCTGATCGGCGCGCTGGTGATCGGCCTGGCCGCGCCGGCGCTCGGCATCTACCTGGTGCAGCGCCGGCTGGCGTTGATCGGCGATGGTGTGGGGCACGTGGCGCTGACCGGCGTCGGCGCGGGGTTGCTGCTCAACCGCTCCCCGGTGCTGGTCGCGGTGATCGCCGCCACCATCGGCGCGATCGCCATCGAGATCGTCCGGGCCCGTGGCCGTACCTCCGGTGATCTGGCTCTGGCTCTGCTCTTCTACGGCGGCATCGCGGGCGGCGTACTCCTGGTCGGCCTCTCCGACGCGACCAGCGCGAACCTCAACGCCTACCTGTTCGGGTCGCTGACCACCATCTCGCCCGCCGACCTGACCACCATCGCGGCGCTCGGCGCGGCGATCCTGGTCACGATGATCGCGTTGCGGCCGGCGCTCTTCGCGGTCAGTCACGACGAGGAGTACGCCCGGGTCTCCGGTCTGCCGGTCCGCACGCTGAACCTGCTGATCGCGGTCGCCACGGCGGTCACCGTGACCATCGCCATGCGGGCCGTCGGCGTGCTGCTGATCAGCGCGTTGATGGTGGTGCCGGTTGCCACCGCCCAGCAGGTCACCCGGGGTTTCCGCAGCACGATGGCCGCCGCCATGGCGCTCGGGCTCTTCGCCGCCGGCTCGGGTGTCTGGGTGGCGGCCACGGCGGACACCGCGCCGGGCGCCTCGGTGGTACTGGTGGCGATCGCCTCGTTCCTGGTGGTGGCCGTGGCCGGCGCCGTCTGGCGGGTCGTGCGCCGCCGGACGACGCCGACCGCCGTACCGACACCGGAACCTCACGAGGTCGTGCTGAGCTGAGCCTGGTCAGCACGACCTCGGTGGTATTGGTTACCGTTGCAGGATGACCAGCGCGACGGGCTACGACGGGTTCGACGGGGCCAGCGAACTGCTCCGCGCCCTGTCCGCTCCCATTCGGCTGGCCATCGTCAGCGAGCTGGCCGACGGCGAGCGGTGCGTGCACGAGTTGGTGGAGAAGCTCGGCGCGGCGCAACCACTGGTCTCCCAGCACCTACGGGTGTTGCGCGGAGCGGGCGTGGTGCGCGGCTCCCGCCGAGGCCGGGAGATCGCCTACAGCCTGGTCGACGAGCACGTCGCGCACATCGTGGCGGACGCGGTCAGCCACGCCGGGGAGGGATCATGAGCGAGAGCAGCGCCGCGGTGCGCAACACCCGGCAGCGTTCGGCGGTGAGCGCGCTGCTGGGCGAGATGGAGGGCTTCCACAGCGCCCAGGACCTGCACGCGATGCTGCGGCAGCGCGGCGAGCGGGTCGGCCTGACCACCGTCTACCGCACCCTCCAGGGGCTCGCCGACGCCGGTGAGATCGACGTGATGCGTCCGCCGGGAGGCGAGCACCTCTACCGCCGCTGCAGCGAGGGGCACCACCACCACCTGGTCTGCCGGGTGTGCGGGCGTACGGTCGAGGTGGCCGGGCCGGCCGTGGAGAGCTGGGCCGACCGGGTCGCCGCGCAGCACGGCTACGCCGACGTCAGCCACACCCTGGAAATCTTCGGCACCTGCCCGACCTGCCCGCGCTGACCACCAGCCCGGTCGATCGCGATCCGGGCTCACGTCACGGGTGCCCCGCGAAGGCCGTTCGTGACACGCTGTCCGGCGTGAAGATCTATGCCGATCGGTTTCCGACCGCCGCCCGTCAGTTGCTCACCGACCTGCTCGTCGTCGCCTGGGTGTACGTGGCGATCCGCGGCGCGCTGTGGCTGCACGACCTGGTGCAGAAGCTCGCCGTACCCGGACAGAAGCTGGAGGGCGCGGGCAGCGGCCTCGCCGACAACCTCGCCGAAGCCGGCGGGAAGGTCGGCCGGGTGCCACTGGTCGGCGACGAGCTGACCGCTCCGTTCCGGCAGGCCGCCGACGCGGCCCGTGGGCTGGCCGACGCCGGCCGCGACCAGCAGCACCTGGTCGACCAGCTCGCCCTCGCCCTCGCCGTCGCGGTGCTGATCTTCCCGCTCGGCATCGTGCTCTTCGGTTGGTTGCCGCTGCGGCTGCGCTGGATGCGCCGAGCCGGTTCGGCCGCGAAGCTGGCCGTCGGGCCGGCCGGCCGGGACCTGCTCGCCCTGCGCGCCCTGGCCACCCAGCCGCTGGGCCAACTGACCCGGATCGGCCCGGACGTCGCCGAGGCGTGGCGGCGCGGCGACGACGCGACAGTCGACGCCCTGGCCGCGCTGGAGCTGCGCCAACTCGGTCTACGCAGCCGGGGCCGCTAAAGTCGTCGGGTGTTCTACTTCCTCGTCGTCATCGCCGTCCTGCTGCTCGGCTACGCCGCTGTCCTGGTGTCCTTCCTGCGCCGGGGCAAGAAGATTCCACCTGCGGCGTACCTGGCCCTGGCCGGGCTCAACGGTCTGATCCTGGCGGGGGTGCTGGCCTGGGCGGTCTCCCGCTGACCGAAGCCGCCGACCCGCACGGCGGCCAACCCTGCCGACACGCATCGCGGCCGACCTGCGGCGGGGTTTACGGCTTTGGCGGGATGCGGCGGCGGACGTCCTCGGAGGTGGACGGACCGGGTGACCACGGGGCCACCCAGGGCAGCTCCTCGGACGGGGTGAGCACGCCCTCCTCCAGGCTCGCGTAGCGCCCGGCGAGGATGCGCTTCGCGGCGGCGGTGTCGACCGAGTCGGTGTTGTCCCAGAGGCCGGCGAACAGGGCGTCCACCCGCACCCGCGCCTGCCGGCAGAACAGGTCGGCCAGCTCGACGTTCTCCGGGCGGGTGTCCCGTTCGGCGGAGGCCCGGACGCAGACCGCGGACATCGCGAACAACTCGGCGCCGATGTCCACCACCCGGCCGAGGAACGCCTGCTTGCGCTCCATCTTTCCCTGCCAGCGGGACATCGCGTAGAACGTCGACCGGGCCAGCTTGCGCGACGAACGCTCCACCTGGCGCAGGTGCGCGGCGAGCGGGCCGAACTCGGCGTACGCCGAAGGGCTCTGCCCTCGACCGACGGCGAGCGTGGGCAGCCACTTCGCGTAGAAGGCGCCCGCTCGCGCGCCGGCTCGGGCCTTGCGGCCCAGCCCCGCGTCCGGGTCGATGATGTCGCCGGCCACCGACAGGTGGGCGTCGACCGCCTCCCGCGCGATCAGCAGGTGCATGATCTCGGTGGAGCCCTCGAAGATCCGGTTGATCCGCAGGTCGCGTAGCATCTGCTCGACGGCGGCCGGGCGTTCGCCGCGGGCGGCCAGCGAGTCGGCCGTCTCGTAGCCGCGCCCACCTCGGATCTGGATCAGCTCGTCGGCGATCTTCCAGGCCATCTCGCTGGCGTACAGCTTGACCAGTGCCGCCTCGATCCGGATGTCGTTGCGGTCGTCGTCGGCGAACAGGCAGCAGAGGTCGAGCATCGTCTCCATGCCGTACGTGGTGGCGGCGATGAAGGAGAGTTTCTGCGCGACCGCCTCGTGCTCGCCCACCGGCCGTCCCCACTGGACCCGGTCGGCGGCCCACCCTCGGGCCACGTTCAACGCCCACTTGCCGGCGCCCACGCACATGGCCGGCAGTGAGAGCCGGCCGGTGTTCAGCGTGGTCAGGGCGATCTTCAGCCCCTTGCCCTCGCCGCCGATGACGTTCTCGGCGGGGACGATCACGTCGTGGAACCGGGTCAGGCTGTTCTCCAGGCCGCGCAGGCCGATGAACTCGTTGCGCCGCTCGACGGTGATGCCGGGGCTGTCGCCGTCCACCACGAACGCGGTGATGCCGCCCCGACGTCCCTGCGTGGCCGGCACCCGGGCCATCACCACCAGCAGGGTGGCCACGATGCCATTGGTGGCCCAGAGCTTCACCCCGTTGAGCCGGTAACCGGTGCCGTCCTCGGTCGGCTCCGCGATGGTGGCCAGCCGGGCCGGGTCGGAGCCGACGTCCGGCTCGGTGAGCAGGAACGCGGACACCTCACCGGCGGCGAGCCGGGGCAGGAAGCGTTGCTTCTGCTCGGGGGTGCCGAACATCTTCAGTGGCTGCGGCACCCCGATCGACTGGTGCGCCGAGAGCAGCGCGCCGATGGCCGGGCTGACCGAGCCGGCCAACATGAGCGCTCGGCAGTAGTGCAGGTTGCTCAGCCCGAGCCCGCCGTACTTCCGGTCGATCTTCATGCCGAACGCGCCGATGTCGGCCAGGCCGTGGAACACCGAGTCGGGTATGGACGCGTCCCGCTCGATGGCCTCACCATCCACCTCGGAGGTCAGGAAGGCGCGGAACCGACCAAGGAACTCCTCCGCGCGGGCCACGTCGTCCGGGTCGGATCGGGGCCACGGGTCGATCAGGTCGAGCCGGAACCGGCCGAGGAACAGCTCCTTGCCGAAGCTGGGCCGGTCCCAGGTGGATTCGCGGGCGGCCTCGGCGACCTGCCGGGCTTCCTTCTCGGTGACCTGACCGGCTTCGGCGGGCAGCGGCGCGGCGGCACCGGCCGTGGTTTCGGAGTCGGGGCCGTCCGGTGCCGGTCGGCCGTTCTGCGTCGTGGTCACGGCTGCCCCCTCGAAGCTCGGTGCGGCTGCGTCGACGTGCGCGACTACCACCACGCTACCCCCGGTTGTTACCCAGGGGTAGCGCTGCGTGTAGATCGACGCGATCAGTGGCCGACGGTCGTGTCCGGGTCGTCGTCATCGTCTTCGATGTCGTCCTCACCCCAGTTGCGCCGGGCGAACGGCAACACCATCCAGAAGGTGAGGAACCAGAGCCCGGTCAGGGCGCTGAGCAGGAAGGCGATCGGCCGGTCCAGCACGAAGTCGGTGATCAGCAGCACCGCGCTGACCATGGCGATCAGCATGAAGGCGAGGCCACCGGTCGCCATCCGGTGCGCGAAACGGACCAGCTCCGGTTTGCGTCCCTGCCGGAACAGAGCCCGGTGGAACGCCACCGGCGAGATGATCATCGCGGTGGCGGCTGCCGCCGCGAGCAACGCCACGATGTAGACGTCGCGCTGGAACTCGGTGGTCTCGGTGAACCCGTTACTGAACGGCAGGGTGAGCAGGAAGGCGAAGAGGATCTGCACGCCGGTCTGGGCGACCCGCAACTCCTGCAGCAGGTCGGCGAAGTTGCGCTGCCAGCGCTGCTTCTCGGTCTCCTTGGACACGCGCTACCTCCGGTGAGACGCTACTGCCGGCGGTCCCGCCCGCCGGCAGCAACGCCAATGCCCCACCCGGCCGAGCGCGAAACAGGTTCACGACATCTGCCGTTCATCTCGGCGACGCACGTCGGCCGCCGGCGGCCTCAGGACCCGCGTCGGATCCGGCCCGCGTACCGCGCTTCCAGCTCGTTGTTGTGCGCGTCGCCGTCCGGGATGTTCGCCGACAGGTAGACCGGGGGCCGCTCCCCCGCCGCCAGCAACCGCGCCACCACCTCCACTGTCACCTGCTGCGCCAGCAGCGCCGCGGTGATCGAGGAGACCGCGCCGACCGCGCCACCACCGGGCAGGGGCAGCGTCGCGTCGCCGTACGGCGCACCGTTGTCGAGCACCACGTCGGCGAGGTCGCTCAGCTTGCGCCCGGACGGGTGCCGGGAGGCCATGTGGCCGGAGTGCCGCGCCGAGGTGATCGCCACCAGCCCGTGACCGTGCTCCTTCACCAGCGTGGCGAACTCCACCATCGCGCCGTTGACGCCGGAGTTCGAGGCGAGCACGAAGACATCGGTGGGGCGCACCGGGGCCAGCTCGTAGAGACGGTGCGCGACGGCCGGGTCCCGTTCCAGCAGCGGGCCCAGCCGGTCGGCCGGTTCGCCACCGAGCAGCACCAGGTCGCGTAGCGCGATCCGGTTGGTCGGCACCAGACCACCCGCCCGTCCGGCGATCTCCATGGCGAGGGCCTCCGAGTGCCCGGTGCCGAACGCGTGCACCACGCCGTCGGCTCGGACGGCCTCGGCGATCAGGTCGGCAGCCCGCCCCACCGCCTCCCGCTGACTGGCGGCCACCCGGCCGATCGTCTCGGTCACCACGGCCAGGTAGTCCTCGGCACTCACCGTCATACGTCCTCCGTCGTTCGGTTGCGAGCCAGCGGCCCGTTGCTGTCCACTGCTGCTCAGGCCGTCCCGCCGGCTCGGGCCAGGATCGCCTCGGCGAGCGGGGCCGGCGCCGCGTCCGGGATCCAGTGACTCACCCCGGGCAGCTGCACGAAGCGGTAGTCGCCGGTGACGTTCTCCGCGCACGCCTCGGCGGCGGTCCGGCCGATGGCGACGTCCCGGTCACTCCAGACGTACGTGGTGGGCACCGCTACCGGGCCGACGCCGGCCAGGTCGGCGCGGGACATCGCCCGGTACCAGTTCAGCGCGGCCGTCAGCGCACCCGGCTCACGCATCGGGTCGGCGTACCGGTTCACCCGGGACGTGTCGCCCACCCCGCCGAGCATCTTGCGCAGCGCGGTGGCGTGCCACGCCAGCAGGACCTTCTCCGCCTTGTCCGGCTTGCGGAACAGGGCGATGTACGACGAGCGCGCCTTCTGCTGGGCGTCGTTGCTCAGGGCGTACGCCATGGCCGCCGGATGCGGTACGGACACGGCGGTCAGCGTGTGGACCCGCTCGGGGTGCCGGGCGGCAACCGCCCAGGCCACGATCGCACCCCAGTCGTGGCCGACCAGGTGCACGGCGTCCAGCCCGAGCGCGTCGAGCACCGCCGCGACGTCGGTGACGAGTTCGGGAATCCGGTAGTCGGCCACCACCGTGGGCCGGGCGCCGGGTGAGTAACCGCGCTGGTCCAGCGCGTACGTGCGCAGCCCGCCCGCGTGCAGCGCCGGCACCACGTCGTCCCACTCGCCGCTGTGCTGGGGGAATCCGTGCAGCAGCAGGACGGGTACGCCGTCCGTCGGACCGCCGACGGTCACCTCGAACGTGAAGCCTCGCGCGTCAACCCGCATGATCGGAAGCCTACCCAGCCGGCGGTCGGCCGCTCGCTCCCGCAGGTCAGGCGGATACCCTGCTGGGCCCGCGCCCCTGGTGGTGTTAGCGTCAGCGAGACAACTTCATATCCGACAGGGGAGCGCACAGCGCTGAGAGTGCGGGCACGCCCGCAGACCCTCGAACCTGATCTGGGTAATGCCAGCGCAGGGAGTTCGGTCGACCTCCAGCCGCGCCGCAGTCCGGTGCCACCGGACGCGGCGTGCGTCTTCTCCTGGTTCGCACTCACGAACTGGGAGCACCACATGACATCCACCACTGACACGCACCGTTGGCGCACCATCGACATCGTGGTCGCCTCGGTGATCGCGGTCGCCTTCGGCGTCATCTTCTGGGCCTGGGGCCTGGTCTGGAGCGCCACCGAGGGCGCGTTCGCCTTCTTCCCGCCGGCGCAGACGCTGCTCTACGGCGTCTGGCTGATGCCGGCGGTGATCGGTGGGCTGGTCATCCGCAAGCCCGGCGCCGCGCTCTACTGCGAGACCGTGGCCGCGGTCCTGTCCGCGCTGCTGGGCAGCCAGTGGGCCGGCACGGTCATTCCGCAGGGCATCGTGCAGGGCATCGGCGCCGAGCTGGCCTTCGCCGCCTTCCGGTACCGGTCGTTCCGCCTGCCGACCGCGGTGTTCGCGGGCGCGCTGACCGGCCTCAGCGCCGCGCTGTTCGACTTCTTCGTCTGGAACGTCGACTACGCGCTGACCGACTACCGCATCCCGTACGCGCTGCTCACCATCGTCAGCGCCACAGTGATCGCCGGCCTGGGCGGTTGGCTGCTGACCAACGCCCTGGCCAACACCGGCGTCCTGGACCGCTTCCCGGCAGGTCGAAACCGAGCCCTGATCTAACCCCCACCAACTCGCGTCGATCATGAGGTTGACGGGCGGATGGATCTCCACAACCACCGTCAACCTCATGATCGACCGTGCAGGGTGGAGCGGGGGCGCACGGCTGGGAGGGGGTGGTTCGGTGGGCGGGGTACTGCTGCGGGGGTTCGGGTGGCGGCACGCTGGGCGGCGCGCCTGGGCCGTGCGGGGAGTTGACCTGCGGGTCGAGGCTGGGGAACGAGTTCTGCTTCTTGGGCCCTCCGGGGCTGGCAAGAGCACACTGCTCAGCGCCCTGGCGGGACTGCTCCCGGAGGACTCCGGCGAGCAGGAGGGCACCGTCGAGATCGACGGGCTCGACCCCCGCAAGGGGCGGGAACGGGTCGGCATCGTCTTCCAGGACCCGGAGACCCAACTGGTGATGGCCCGCTGCGGCGACGACGTCGCGTTCGGGCTGGAGAACCGGGGAGTACCGGCCGACGAGATCTGGCCCCGGGTGGACGAGGCCCTGCACCGGGTCGGCTTCCCGTACTCCCGGGACCGCCACACCGCCGCGCTCTCCGGCGGCGAGCAGCAACGCCTCGCCCTGGCCGGCGCGCTGGCCCTGCGCCCCGCCCTGCTGCTGCTCGACGAGCCGACGGCCAACCTCGACCCCGCCGGGGCCGAGCTGGTCCGGCACGCGGTGGCCGGCGCGCTGGACGCCGACACCACGCTGATCCTGGTCGAGCACCGGGTCGCCGAGGCACTGCCGCTTGTCGACCGGGTGGTCGTCCTGGAACCGGGTGGCGGCGTCCGCGCGGACGGCCCGCCCGAGGCGGTCTTCGCCGCCCACGGCGCCGCCCTGGCCGCCGAGGGGGTCTGGGTGCCCGGTCACCCCATCGCGCCCCGACCGGCCACCGCCAGCCCCGGGGAGCTGTTGCTCACCGCCGACCGGCTCGGCCTGCCGCCCCGGCTGGGCCCCACCGACCTGGCGGTACGCGCCGGTGAAGCACTCGCCGTACGCGGACCGAACGGTGCCGGCAAGTCCACCCTGGCGCTGCTGCTCGGCGGTCTGCTCAGGCCGGGCAGCGGGCACGTCACCGCGACCGCCGAGCTGGCCGGCTCGGACCACCGCACTCCCCCGCACCGGTGGCGGGCACCCGCGCTGGCCCGACGCATCGGCTCGGTCTTCCAGGACCCGGAGCACCAGTTCGTCACCAGCACCGTCTTCGACGAGTTGGCGCTGGGCCCGCGCCGCACCGGTCAACCCGAGGCTGCCGTCAAGGAGACCGTGGCCGGGCTGCTGGAACGGCTACGGCTGGCCCGGCTCGCCGCCGCCAACCCGTACACCCTCTCCGGTGGCGAGGCGCGGCGGCTGAGCGTGGCGACCGCCCTGGCCACCGCGCCACGTCTGCTGATCTGCGACGAACCCACCTTCGGGCAGGACCGGCGGACCTGGCGAGAGCTGGTCGACCTCTTCGCCGACCTGCGCGACGCCGGGCACGCCGTGGTCACCGTCACCCACGACGCGGACTTCGTCACCGCGCTCGCCGACCGCACCGTCACCCTGCACCGAACCCCGGACGACCACCGATGATCAGCATCGAACCGGTCGCCGCGCCAGACGCGCCGCTGGCCCGCCGCAACCCGGTGGCGAAGGTCGCCGCCGCGCTGGTCTTCTCGTTCACCCTGCTGGCGACCCTGGACCCGGTGGCCCCGGCAATCGCCATCGCCCTCGAACTGGCCGTCCTGCCGCTGTTCGGCATCCGCTACCGGGTGCTGGCCCGGCGGGCCTGGCCACTGCTGCTCAGCGCCGCCGGCATCCTGGTCACCCTGGTGCTGTTCGCCGCCGACCGGTCCGGCCGGGTCCTGCTGGACGTGGGACCGGTGCTGGTGAGCACCGGCGTCCTGGTCACCGCGCTCGGCCTGGTGCTGCGGGTGTTCGCGGTGGCCCTGCCCGGTGTGATCGTCTTCGCGACCACCGACCCCACCGACCTGGCCGACGCGTTGATCCAGAACGCGAAGGCGCCGGCCCGGTTCGCCATCGGTGCGCTGGCCGCGTTCCGGCTGGTCCCGCTCCTCGGCCAGGAGTGGCAGATGATCACCATGGCCCGCCGGGCGCGCGGGGTGGACGCCGGCCGCGATCCGGTGGCCAAGCTGCGGCTGTTCGCCTCCACCGCGTTCGCCCTGCTGGTCGGGGCGATCCGCCGAGGCACCCGGCTGGCCGTGGCGATGGACGCCCGCGGATTCGACGCCGGCACACCCCGTACCGTCGCCCGGCGGCAGCACTTCACCCGCGCCGACGTCCTCCTCGTGGCCGGAGCTGCCGTACTCGCCGCAGCCGCCCTGACCACAAGCGTCATCCTGGGCACCTTCCGCCCCCTCATCAGCTGACCCCGCCCCGCGCCCCGCGCCCCGCGCCCGCCGCCCGCCCCTGCCCGCCCGCCGCTAGCCGCACGCCACCGCCTGGCAAGCCGCCCGCTGCCCCACCGCAAGTCGCCCCGCTGCCAGCCGCCCGCCACCGCCGGCAAGCCGCCCACCGCAAGCCGCCCGCTGCCAGCCGCTCACCGTGCCGGCCAGCTGCCCGCCGCACCTGCCAGCCGCCTGCCCGCCGCCCGCTGCCCCTGCCAGCCGGCTGCTTGCCCGCTGCCCCTGCCAGCCGGCTGCTTGCCCGCTGCCCCTGCGAGCCGGCTGCTTGCCCGCCCGCTTCCCGCCGACAAGATCCGCACAACATCAGGGATGTAGTGGCTTCGCTGGCGAAGGAGGCCACTACTTCCCTGATGTTGTTGTCACCACCCGCCGCCCACGCGCCATCCCCGTCGATCTTGCAAATCCTGTCGTCGATTCATCCATGTATGCCGAGTATGCGAGCGCAGAAAGTGCAAGATCGCGGGACGGGGTGGGGCGGGACGGGGTGGGGTGGGACGGGGTGGGGCGGGGCCAGGCGGGACGGGGTGGGGTGGGGCGAGGTGGGTGGGTGGGATGGGGCCGGGTGGCTTGGTCAGCTGCGACGGAAGGCGTAGCGGCGGGCCTGGCCGGCCTGCTGGCTGCGGCCGCCACCGGAGCGGTTGCCGCCGCCCTGTGGTGGCCCGGCCGTCGGTGCCTTAGGTCGGCCGGTCGCCTTCGGGAGATCACCCACCGAAGGCGCGTCGACAACCGCTGGCACATCGACCGCTGCCGGCACCGCCACCTCGTCCGGCACCGCCACGTCGTCGGGCGCGGAGGCCGGCAACGCCGACCCAGCCCGCAGCGCAGGCTCCACCAATGTCGCCGGCAACGCCGACCCAGCCCGCAGCGCCGACCCAGCCCGCGACGCCGACCCAGCCCGCAGCGCAGGCTCCACGAGCAGGGCCGGCAGGGCCGGTTCGACCGCGAGGTCGAGGGCCGGGAGGGCGGTTGGCAGCGGGCCGTGGCCGGCCGCCGGGTCGACGCCGAGGGGTGTCGCTCTCGGGGTACGGGTCTTCTTCGGGTTACGCCTGGCAGGCATCCGGGCCTCCTTCAATGCCGACCGGCACGGCCGGTCC
Source organism: Micromonospora sp. NPDC050795 (assembly GCF_044456785.1). NCBI lineage: Bacteria > Bacillati > Actinomycetota > Actinomycetes > Micromonosporales > Micromonosporaceae > Micromonospora > Micromonospora sp. NPDC050795. The sequence continues at coordinate 161,847 of NZ_JBITGE010000004.1, forward strand.
CGCGCTGCGGCGGTCGGTCGGATCGGCTGGTGACCGCCGTTGCGCGACGGTCGAGTGGGGAAGGGACTGCTCACCGGGCCAGGCAGGGCCATCGCCACCGAACGGCGGGGTGGGAATGCGCGACGCCCGGGAGCGCACGGACCGCGACGCGGGGCGGCGGGCCGGCTCGGAATTGGGGCGTCAGTTACGCATGTTCGTACCGTAGCCACCGCCCGACCGACGCGCATCCGTTTTTACTGGCACGATCGGCAGATGCTGATCGCGTTCTCGATCACCCCGCTCGGCGGTGACGACTCTGTGGGTGACCTGGTCGCCGAGGCGGTGCGGGTGGTCCGTGCGTCCGGCCTGCCCAACCGGACCGATGCCATGTTCACCACCGTCGAGGGCGAGTGGGACGAGGTGATGGCGGTGGTGAAGCGGGCGGTCGACGTGGTCGCCGCGCGGGCGCCCCGGGTGAGTGTGGTGCTCAAGGCCGATGTCCGACCCGGGGTCACCGACGCGCTGACCGGGAAGATCGCCCGAATCGAAGCCCGTCTCGCCGAAGGCTGACGCGCGCGGCGCGCAATGACGACACGTTTCCCTGCGCGGGGCTCGCCGACCGGCCCCGAGGGCCCGAGCCGCCAGGGGCAACGTCCGCATCACGTGCAGTAACGGGACGTCGATCACTGGCCCGTATCGGCTCACATCACGGTAAGTTTCCAAGCGCTGATAGTGGTGTGACGAGAGGTGGCGGCACGAATGGCTGATCAGGCGAGGGCACAAATCGGTGTGACCGGGCTGGCGGTGATGGGCCGCAACGTGGCCCGCAACCTGGCCCGCAACGGCTTCACGGTGGCAGTGCACAACCGCTCGCCGGAGCGCACCCGCAGCCTGGTTGCCGAGCACGGCGACGAGGGCACGTTCCTGCCCGGCGAGACGATGGCCGATTTCGTGGCGTCACTGGAACGACCCCGCGCGGTCATCGTGATGGTGAAGGCCGGCGCGCCCACCGACGCGGTGATCGACGAGTTGGTGCCGCTGCTCGACGAGGGCGACATCATCGTCGACTGTGGCAACGCACACTTCGCCGACACCCGTCGCCGTGAGGAGGCGCTGCGGGCCCAGGGGCTGCACTTCAGCGGCACCGGCGTCTCCGGCGGCGAGGAGGGCGCGCTGCGCGGGCCGAGCATCATGCCGGGCGGCTCCGCCGAGTCGTACGCCAAGCTCGGGCCCATGTTCGAGAAGATCGCCGCCCAGGTGGACGGCGTGCCGTGCTGCATGCACGTCGGGCCGGACGGCGCCGGGCACTTCGTCAAGATGGTGCACAACGGCATCGAGTACGCCGACATGCAGCTCATCGCCGAGGCGTACGACCTCCTCCGGGCCGGCCTGGACGCGACGCCCGCCGAGATCGCGGAGATCTTCCGGGAGTGGAACAACGGCGAGCTTGAGTCGTTCCTCATCGAGATCACCGCCGACGTGCTCGCGCACACCGACGCGGCGACCGGCCGGTCGTTCGTGGACATCGTGCAGGACCGGGCCGAGCAGAAGGGCACCGGTCGGTGGACCGTGCAGAGTGCCCTGGACCTGGGCATCCCGATCACCGGGATCGCCGAGGCGACCTTCGCCCGTTCGCTCTCCGGGCACGTCGACCAGCGCGAGGCGGCCCGCCGGGCGTTCCCCGACGCGGGTGAGAAGTGGCAGGTGACCGACCGGGAGACGTTCGTCGAGGACGTCCGCCGGGCGCTGCTCGCCTCAAAGATCGTGGCGTACGCGCAGGGCTTCGACCACATCCGTGCGGGCAGCCAGGAATACAACTGGGACATCGACCTTGGCGGCACCGCGACGATCTGGCGGGGCGGCTGCATCATCCGGGCCCGCTTCCTCAACCGGATCCGTGAGGCGTACGACGAGCAGCCCGACCTGCCGACGCTGCTGGTGGCGCCGTACTTCGCCGAGGCGGTCAGCGCTGGCGTGCCGAGCTGGCGGCGGGTGGTGGCCGACGCGACCCGGGCCGGTGTGCCGACGCCCGCGTTCTCGTCGTCGCTGGCGTACTTCGACGCGTTGCGCGCGGAGCGGCTGCCCGCGGCGCTGATTCAGGGTCTGCGGGACAACTTCGGCGCGCACACCTACCAGCGGGTGGACCGCGAGGGTTCGTTCCACACCACCTGGGCCGCCGACCGCACCGAGTCGCCGGCGTAGCTGAGGCGGCGCCCGGTTCGCGACGCCCCGCGCCCCGCGCCCCGCGCCCCGCGCCCCGCGCCCCGCGCCCCGCGCCCCGCGCCCCGCGCCCCGCAAGATCGTGCTTGATCCAGGATGTAGTGGCCTCCCTCGCCGTGGAGGCCACTACATCCATGTTCAAGCGTGATCTAGGGAGACGGCAGGTACGAACCGGTAGCGGTCAGGCGACCGTGGCGTGCATCTCCCAGACGAGGATCTCGGCCGGTTCGTCGGCGCTCACCCGCCGGCCACCGGTCATGGTGAGCCGGGCGGCGTCGCCGCTGCCGAGCGGACCACTGCCCTCCAGGGTCACCGTGCCGTTGGGCACGTAGAGGTGCACGTAGGGCGCGTCCGGAATGGTGACCTCGTCGCCGGGGGCGAGACGGGCGGCGTGCAGGGTCGCGTACCGGTTGCGGATCCGGATCGCGGACGCGCCGTCGTAGCGGTCCATCCCGGACGCGATCGGCACCAGGCCCCCGCGGAGCAGCTCGTCCTCGATCTCCAACTGCTCGTAGCCGGGGTCTACGCCCTGCTCGTCGGGGAGCACCCACATCTGCACGAAGTGGACCGGGTCGGTGTGCGGCTCCTGGTTGTTGAGTCGCCAGGCGTCGTTCTTCTCCGAGTGCAGGATGCCGGTGCCGGCGCTCATCCGCTGGGCCAGACCCGGGTAGATCACCCCGGAGTGCCCGGTGGAGTCCTGGTGCACCAGAGAACCGCGCAGCACCCAGGTCACGATCTCCATGTCCTGGTGCGGGTGGGTCTCGAAGCCGGCGCCCGGCCGGACCACGTCGTCGTTGTTGACCAGCAGCAGGCCGTGGTGGGTGTTGGCCGGGTCGTAGTGCCGGGAGAACGAGAAGGAGTGCTTGGAGTCCAGCCAGGAGATCCGGGTGGCGAAGCGATCATCGGCACGACGGACGTCGACGGCGGGCGCCGGCGCGGTCACCAGGCACGCTGCCCGGCGTCGGGGGTCGACGGCGCCCAGGTCAGGGCCGGCTCGCCGCTGGCCAGTTCGGCGATCTCACCGGTGCGCAACTGGGGTGTGTGGCCGAACTCGGCGCAGTGCTGCTCGGCGATCTCGGCACAGATCTCGGCTACCTGCTCGCAGATCGGGTCGCCCAGGTCGGCGGCGTTCAACGCCATGATCATCTTGAAGCGGAGATCCCGCATCTGGCCCCCAACCGCCGTCGTCCCACCACCTCCGGACCCTACCCGCCGCCTTTGCGCAGGACCCCGAAACGAGCGCACCCACCCGCACAGGCGGGGTGAGTTGGTGGGGACGCGACGGCGCCGCCCGCACGGGAGTGCGGACGGCGCCGAGGACAGATAAGGGATCGGTCAGAAGAAGCGGCGGCGCTTGGCCTTCTGCGGACGGATCAGGTCCGCACCCTTGGTCAGCAGCCGGGTCGCCCCGGAGGGACCACGCCGGGCCTCCAGGGTGTGGCTGAGTCGGCGGGCACCGGCCGCGGCCAGCGGCACCGCGATAGCCATCACCGCCCACTGGGCAATGCGCTTCTGGATCATGTGGGTTCACCTCCGTCAGTGGCTTCTGACGTCTCTGATACCCAGAGTGACGTGCGGGTAAGCACGTCGGCTCAGATAACCGGGGCGACCGGGTTGGGCAGCGCGCCGCCGAAGCGTCGGTCCCGCTGGGCGTAGAGCTCGCACGCGTACCAGAGGTGGCGGCGGTCGAAGTCGGGCCAGAGCGTGTCCAGGAAGACCAACTCGGCGTACGCGGTCTGCCAGAGCAGGAAGTTGGAGATCCGTTCCTCACCGGAAGGGCGCAGAAACAGGTCAACCTCCGGGATCTCCGGGTGGTAGAGGTACTTCGCCACGGTCTTCTCGGTGACCTTCGCCGGATCCAGCCGGCCGGCCGCCACGTCCCGTGCGATCGCGGCGGCGGCGTCACCGATCTCGGCCTGCCCGCCGTAGTTGACGCAGAACTGCAGGGTCAGCGTCGAGTTGTCGCGGGACATCTCCTCGGCGGTCTGCAACTCGGTGATCACGCTCTTCCACAGCCGCCCGGGTCGCCCGGACCACACCACCCGTACGCCCAGGTCGACCAGTTGGTCACGGCGGCGACGGATCACGTCCCGGTTGAACCCCATCAGGAACCGGACCTCGTCGGGCGAACGCCGCCAGTTCTCGGTGGAGAACGCGTACGCCGACAGGTACGGGATGCCCATCTCGATAGCGCCCTCGATGGTGTCGAAGAGGCTGTGCTCCCCCGCCTCGTGCCCCTTGGTGCGGGGCAGCCCGCGGTCCTTGGCCCAGCGGCCGTTGCCGTCCATCACCACCGCCACGTGCTTCGGCACCGCGTCGCTGGGCAGCGCCGGCGGTCGGGCCCCGGACGGGTGTGGCACCGGCGGGGTCGGCTCGCGCCGGCCAGCCTTCTTCGATCGGATCACTCGGTCACTCCCTGTTCGCGCCGTCCGCCCCGGCCTCGACGTCGCCGCGCGGCCGGAGCACCACGGCCCCGGTGCCTTCCGGCGGAGGGGCCGTGCCGGCCGCCGAGGGACCCCGGTCGACCAGCGGCAGCGAGCGTAGCGCGCGCTCCAGGTGCCACTGCAGGTGAGCCGCGACCAGCCCACTGCACTCTCGACGTACGGCGGCGTCGGTGGCGTCGGCGATCACCCAGTCGCCGGAGGTCAGCGCGGACATCAGGTCGATGGTGGCCGGGGCGGGATGAGCCGCCCCGGGGGGCCGACAGTCCGGACAGACCGCGCCGCCGGCCGGAACGGAGAACGCCCGGTGCCGCCCGGGCGTGCCGCAGACCGCGCAGGCGATCAGCGCCGGCGCCCAGCCGGCCAGGGACATCCCGCGCAGCAGGTACGCGTCGAGCACCAGGGTGGTGGCGTGCTCGCCCCGGGACAGCGCCTTCAGCGCACCGATGGTGAGCTGGAACAGCCGCAGCGACGGCTCCCGTTCCACCGGGGTCAGCCGCTCGGCGGTCTCGGCGATCGCGCTGGCCGCCGTGTAGCGCGGATAGTCGCCCAGGAACCGTTTGCCGTACAGGTCGATGCCCTCGACCTGGCTCACGGTGTGCAGTGAACTGCCGTGGTTGCCCTTAGGGTCGCCGGCGAGTTGCAGGTCGACGTGGCCGAACGGCTCCAGCCGGGCACCGAACTTGCTGGTGGTGCGGCGGATCCCTCTTGCCACCGCGCGTAGCCGGCCGTGCCGGCGGGTGAGCAGGGTGATGATCCGGTCGGACTCGCCGAGCTTCTGCACACGCAGCACCACCGCGTCGTCGCGGTAGAGCTGTCGGCGATACCCGGCCATCGGGCCATTCTCCCTCGGGGTGTGAAATCAGGGTTGGTTCGGGGTGCAAGCGCGGTTGAACCCCGATGCGGCGGCGTCGTGCCCGACCGTAGCGTGCTGGTCATGGCCCTGCACCTGACCACCACCGCCCGCCGTCGTCGCGTCGCCGCGCCCGTCGCGCTGGGGCTCGCCACCACCCTCATCGTGCTCGCCGGGTGCGACAACCTGTCGTTCCGTCGGCTCGACTACGACAACACCGAGGCGGCCCGGATCACCACGGTCCGGGTCTCCGGGGGTTCGGGCGACGTGGTGATCCGCGGCACCGGCGCGGCGTCCGAGGTGCGGATCAAGCGAGTGGTTCGCTACCAGGGCGGCGAACCGGACAACACCCGCTACGAGATCAAGGACAGCGAGTTGGTGCTGGACACCGACTGTGGCTCGCGATGCAGCATCTCCTACGAGGTGACGGTGCCGGAGGGTGTGGCGGTGAAGGGCGAGACCAGCTCCGGCAACGTCGAGCTGAGCCGGGTCGGCACCGTGGAGCTACAGGTCAGCTCGGGCGACGTGCGGATCTCCGGTGCGTCGGGCGCGGTCGGCGTGGAGGCCCGGTCGGGCAACATCGAGGTGAACGAGGCTGCCGCGGCGGTACGGCTGCGCGCCTCGTCGGGAGACATCACCGCACGCCGGTTGGGCGGCACTGTCGACGCCGGGGCCAGCTCGGGCAATGTCAACGTGGAGCTGGACAAGCCCGCCTCGGCCCGGGTCCACGCCTCCAGCGGTGACGTCACGCTGGTGGTGCCGCAGGGCAGCTACCGGGTCAGGTCCAACGCCGACTCCGGCGACGAGACCGTCACCGTCGCCGACAACCCGGCGGCGTCCCTGGTGCTCGACGGTTCGGCTGACAGCGGCAACCTCACGATCAGCGAGCGTTGATCTCAACCGAACGTGAACATCCCCGGCTGCCCGACCGAAGGCGACAGTGCCGCCGGTCGGGCACCGCCGACGAGGTGGGTCAGAAGCCCAGCTTGCGCAGTTGCCTCGGGTCGCGCTGCCAGTCCTTCGCGACCCGCACGTGCAGGTCGAGGTAGACCCGACCGCCGAGCAGTTCCTCGATCTGCTTGCGGGCGGTGGTGCCGACCTCCTTGAGCCGACTCGCCTTGTGCCCGAGCACGATGGCCTTCTGACTGGGCCGCTCCACGTACAGGTCGGCGTAGATCTTCATGACCTGCCCCTCGGGGATCATCTCCTCCACCACCACGGCGATGGAGTGCGGCAGCTCGTCGCGGACCCCCTCCAGGGCGGCCTCCCGGATCAGCTCGGCGACGAGCACCTGCTCGGGATCGTCGGTGAGCATGTCGTCCGGGTAGAGCTGCGGCGACGGCGGCAGGTACTTGGTCATCACGTCGACGAGGGTGTCCACCTGGTGCCCGGACACCGCGCTCACCGGCACGATCTCGGCGAACTCCCCCATCTTGCTGACCGCGAGCAACTGCTCCGCCAGTTGGCGCTTGTCCACCAGGTCGGTCTTGGTGACCACCGCCAGCACTGTCGCCTTCAACTCGGCCAGCTCGCCGGTGATGAACTTGTCACCGCGCCCGACCGGCTCGTTCGCCGGGATGCAGAGGCCGATCACGTCGACCTCGGTCCAGGTGGACCGCACCAGGTCGTTGAGACGTTCGCCGAGCAGCGTACGGGGGCGGTGCAGGCCCGGGGTGTCGACGAGGACCAGCTGCGACTCCGGTCGGTGCAGCACCGCCCGGATGACGTGCCGGGTGGTCTGCGGCTTGTTCGAGGTGATGGCGATCTTGGTGCCGACGATGGCGTTGGTCAGCGTCGACTTGCCGGCGTTGGGGCGACCGACGAAGCAACCGAACCCCGCCCGGTACGGACGCGCCTGCGGATCCTGCACCGGGCTCACTGGGTCACCGTGCCGAGGACCGTGCCGTCCGGAGCGGCCACGTGGACCGGTGCGTCCGCCGCGAGGTCCCGTACCGCCGCGTGCCCGGCACCATCCAGCGTCGACGCCTCGGTCACCACCACCGCCGCCTCCAACCGACTCGCGCCGGCCGCCACGGCCGACGCCACCGCCAACTGCAACGCGGTGAGCGTCAGCGACGGCAGCGCGACACTGGCCGCCGCGTACGTCCGGCCGTCCTGGTCGCGGACTGCGGCGCCCTCGACGGCACCGATCCGCGCGCGGGCTCCCCGGGCCAGGACGACGAGCTTGCCGTCCTCGGCGCTCAGCGCGCCCGACGCGGTGGGGGTGGGCCGGGCGGCAGGCGCGGCGGGAGTGTCAGGCATCGGCGGATTGCCTCTCGTCGTCTCGATAGTTGTCCGTGTCGTCCCCGGGGCCGGCGTGCTCGCCGCGCCCCGTGGTGTCCTGCTCATCGCCGGGCTCCACCCGACTGACCAGGACGGTGTCGATGCGGTTGCGCCGGCCGGTGGTGCCCTCGGCGACCAGGCGGAGGCCGGCGACCTCGGCCTCGGCACCCGGGATCGGCACGCGCCCCAGCGACTGGGCGAGCAGACCGCCGACCGTCTCCACCTCGTCGGTGGGCAGGTCGGTGTCGAACATCTCGCCGAGGTTCTCCACCGGCAGGCGAGCGGTCACCCGCACCGAGGAGTCCGCCAGACGTTCGACGGGAGGGCGCTCGACATCGTACTCGTCGGTGATTTCACCGACGATCTCCTCGAGGATGTCCTCGATGGTGACCAGACCGCCGGTGCCGCCGTACTCGTCGACCACGATGACCAGGTGGTTGCGGGCCGCCTGCATCTCGGACAGCAGGTCGTCAACCGGCTTGGACTCCGGTACGAAGGTCGCCGGGCGCATCAGCTCGGCCACCGGCAACTGCTCGGCCCTCGGGTCCCCACCACGGGAGCGCCGGACCAGGTCCTTGAGGTAGAGCACCCCCAGCACGTCGTCGACGCTCTCGCCGATCACCGGGATGCGGGAGAAACCGGAGCGCAGGAAGAGCGCCAGCGCCTGCTCGAGCGTCTTGCCCTCCTCGATCCACACCATCTCGGTACGCGGCACCATCACCTCACGGGCGATGGTGTCGCCGAGCGCGAAGACGGAGTGGATCATCTGGCGTTCGCCGTGCTCGACCACGCCGCGCTGCTCGGCCAGGTCGACCAGCTCCCGCAGCTCCACCTGGGTGGCGAACGGGCCTTCCCGGAAGCCGCGCCCCGGGGTGACCGCGTTGCCGATCAGGATCAGCAGCGACGCGAGCGGGTTGAGCGCCCGGCCCAGCCAGCGGACCAGCGGTGCCACCGCACGACCCACGGCGTAGGCGTGCTGCCGGCCGATGGTGCGCGGGGCGACGCCCACCACCACGAAGCTGACCACTGTCATCGCGCCGGCGGTCACCAGCGCGGCCCGCCAGCCGGCGCCGAAGCTGTCCACCGCCACGAGCGCCACCAGTGTGGTGGCGGTCAGCTCGGCGAGCAGCCGCAACAGCAGGAGCAGGTTGAGGTGCCGGACGACGTCGCCGGCCACGACCTGGAGGGTACGGGCGCCACGCACGCCGTCGCGGGCCAGCTCGGCGGCTCGGGCCGGTGAGACCGCGGCGAGGGCCGCCTCGGTCATCGCGATCAGGCCGGCCAGCACCACGAGACCGGCCGCGAAGACGATCAGCTGAAAGTCGGGAAGGCCGGCGGTGGCGCCGGCCGCGAGTAACGGAGGAGTGGACATCACTGGGTGCGGGTCGACCGCCAGCTCGCCAGAAGCCGAGCCTGGAGTGCGAACATCTCCCGCTCCTCCTCCGGCTCGGCGTGGTCGTAACCGAGCAGGTGCAGCACCCCGTGCACGGTGAGCAGGTGCAGCTCGTCGGCGGGCGCGTGCCCGGCGGTCGCCGCCTGCTTGGCCGCCACCTCCGGGCAGAGCACGATGTCGCCGAGCAGGGCGGGCTCGCCGCCGGCCGGCGCGGACTCACCCGGGCCGTGGTCGACGCTGCCCTCGTCCATGGGGAAGGCGAGCACGTCGGTCGGGCCGTCGCCACCCATCCAGCGGTGGTTCAGCTCGGTCATGTAGTCGATGTCGACCAGCAGCACTGACAGCTCGGCGAGGGGGTTGACCCCCATCTCGTCGAGGGCGTGCCGGGCGACGGCGAGCACGGCGTCGGTGTCGACGTCGACACCGGACTCGTTGGCGATCTCGATGGACAACTGCTTTCCTCTGCTTTAGCGGCGGCGGCCGGCCCGGCCGCCCTGGGCGGGTCGCCCAGGCACGGCGTGAACGCCCTGCGCCTGCTGGTTCTCCCGCTCGGCGTCCCAGCGGGCGTACGCGTCGACGATCTCCCCGACGAGCTGGTGGCGGACCACGTCGGAGCTGGACAACTGGGAGAAGTGCACGTCATCGACGTTTTCCAGGATCTCCCGAACCACCCGCAGGCCGCTGCTCGTCCCGCCGGGAAGGTCCACCTGGGTGATGTCACCGGTCACGACGATCTTGGAGTTGAAGCCGAGTCGGGTGAGGAACATCTTCATCTGCTCGGGCGTCGTGTTCTGCGCCTCGTCCAGGATGATGAACGCGTCGTTGAGCGTCCGACCCCGCATGTAGGCGAGGGGGGCGACCTCGATCGTGCCGGCGGCCATCAGCTTCGGGATCGTCTCCGGGTCGAGCATGTCGTGCAGCGCGTCGTAGAGCGGGCGCAGGTACGGATCGATCTTCTCGTTGAGCGTGCCGGGCAGGAAGCCCAGCCGCTCGCCCGCCTCGACCGCCGGTCGGGTGAGGATGATCCGGTTGACCTGCTTGGCCTGCAACGCCTGGACGGCCTTCGCCATCGCCAGGTAGGTCTTTCCGGTGCCGGCGGGGCCGATGCCGAAGACGATGGTGTGGGTGTCGATCGCGTCGACGTACTTCTTCTGCCCGAGCGTCTTGGGGCGGATGGTGCGCCCGCGCCGGGAGAGGATGTTGAGTGTCAGGACCTCGGCGGGCCGCTCGGCGCTGCCCTGCTCGAGCATGCCGACGGTACGCCGAACGGCGTCAGTGGTCAGGGTCTCGCCTTTCTCGATGAGTTCGAGGAGCTCGCTGAAGACCCGCTCGGCGAGGGCGTTGTCCGCGGGGTCACCGGTGATGGTGATCTCGTTGCCGCGGACGTGCACGTCACTGGTGACCGAGCGTTCGACGAGTCTGAGGATCTCGTCGCCTGCGCCGAGCAGATTGACCATGATCTTCGGGTCGGGCACGGTGATCCTGGTCTGCACCCGGGGCGGGCCGGGAGGTGGGGTGCCGGTCATAGGTTGGGCCGAAGGGCCCTGCGCCACCTGCTCTCGATCTCGGCGCCGGCCTGCTGGCCTGGCGTGCGGACGTTACACCCATCGTATCGGTTCAACGCGGGCCGCATCGCGCCCATTTCCGCTGGCCGCGATCAACTCCCGGCCCGGAAGTCGTACCGGTCGAAGGTCTCCTGGTGGCGGGTGAACCGGTACGTCGCCCAGTGCATCCGGACCACCGCGCCGGCCTCGTCCCGGGTCAGCCGCAGCAGCTCCCCGACCTCCCGACCGGAGACCACCCGGAACACGTCCGGCTGGTCCGGCAGCGGGGTGAAGATCGCCGGCGGACGTCCGGTCGGGTCACCGACCCCGCGCGCCCGCAGGCTGCCGTCGTGCCACGAGAAGACGTACTCGGAGCCCTCGCCCCACCAGCGGCCGAGCACACCCCGCAGGGCCGCCGGCGCGGGTGCGCCGGGCCGCCAGGGCTCGATCTCGGCCGGGTCGCGCTCGACCGCCGCGGCGAGCAGCCGGTGCGACAGGTCGAACAGTTCGGTCGCCGTGCCGGACGAGCCGAGCACGGCGGCGCCCATCGCCCCGGGCGTGCCGTCACCGCCGCGACGGCCGTACGCCCCGGCGAGGAACCCGGGCATCGCCCCGTCGTGCCCCACGTGCATCACCCGTTCCCCCTGCGGGATCAGGATCAGCCCGAGCCCGAAGCCCGCGCCCCAGAGCGTCTCGTCGGTGGTGGTCAGCGGCCAGCGCATCTCGTCCAGGGTGGCCGGGGCGAGGACCGCGCCGGCCGGGTCCAGCGCCGCCGGGTCGGCCAGGAACGCCGCCCAGCGGGCCATGTCGGCGGCGGTGCTCCAGAGCTGGGCGGCCGGGCCGACCGCGCCGAAGTCGGTCGGCGGTTCCGGGTGCGCCTCGTCGGAGTACGCGTCGACCAGGAACCCGGTGGCCGCCGTCGGGCGTGGGGTCACCGTGGTGTCGGTCAGCCCCAGCGGAGTCAGGATCCGCTCGGTGAGCGCCTGCGCCCAGCCGCCGCCCCGGAGCCGGGCGACGAGTTGGCCGAGCACGGCCACGCCCAGGTTGGAGTAGTGGAACCGCCGGCCGGTCGGCAGCACCCGCTCGGCCCGGTCCAGCTCGGCGACCAGTTGGTCGTCGTCCGGTGCGCGCAGGCTGTCCCATACATCGCCGAACGGCTCGCGTTGCAGGCCACCGGTGTGCGACAGCAACCGGCGTACGGTCAGCTCGCCGTGCGCCGGGAGGTCCAGGTGCCGGCCCACCGGGTCGTCCAGATCCAGGAGCCCGTCGTCGCGGCACTGCAGAACCAGCACCGCGGTGAACGTCTTGGTGATCGAGCCGATCCGGAACTGGGTGCCCGCGCCCAGGGGGCTGTCGGTGCCGGTCTCGCCGACGGTGCAGCTCCAGAGCGGTCGGTCGGCCCGGTGCAGGGCCGCGGAGACCGCCGGCACCCGCGATTCGGCCTGCACCCGCCGGACCAACCGGGCCAGGTGCTCATCCACCGGAGAGCCGGGCGCCGCCGCTGGGGTCACGCCAGGTCCCGGGCGAGCATCGGGCCGAGCGGCGCACCACCGAGCAGGTGCGCGTGCACGTGGAACACCTCCTGCCCGCCGTACGCGCCGGTGTTGAACATCAGGCGGAAACCGTCGCCGAGCAGCCCCTCGTCCTCGGCCACGGCGGCGGACGTCGCCAGCACGTCGGCGGCCAGCGCCGGGTCACCCTGGGCGAGCGTGGCGACGTCGGCGTAGTGCTCCTTCGGAATGACCAGGACGTGCACCGGCGCCTTCGGGTCGATGTCGCGGAAGGCGAGCGTGGTGTCGGTCTCCCGGACCACTGTGGCCGGGATCTCCCCGGCGACGATGCGGCAGAACAGGCAGTCGGATCCCATCGGAGCAGTGTAGGGACCAACGGGCCGGGAACGCTCCGGCGCGGCGACCGCCACCGGCCTGCTCGCGGGGAAGGCACGCTGAGGCAGGATGGCCGGCATGACGGATCGGGCGGTACTCGTGACCGGGGCCTCGCGCGGGATCGGCCGCGCGGTGGCGGAGGCGTTCGCAGCCGGCGGTGACCGGGTGGCAATCCACCACCGGGACTCCGCCGACGCGGCCGAGGAACTGCGCGCGCACCTGCCGGGCACCGGGCACGTGGTGGTCCGCGCCGACCTCACCGATCCGGACGCGGTCCGGGTCATGGTCGACCGGGCCGCCGAACTGCTCGGCGGGCTGGACGTGCTGGTCAACAACGCGGGGACGTACGGCGACCGCGACGACCCGCACCCGATCTTCGGCGCGTCGTACGAGGAGTGGCAGCAGCGCTGGCGGCAGGTGGTGGAGACCAACCTGACCGGCGCCGGCAACGTCATCTGGTGCGCCGCCCAGCACATGCGCCAACGCGGGGGGCGGATCGTCAACGTCTCGTCCCGTGGCGCGTTCCGCGGCGAGCCGCACCAGCCGGCGTACGGGGCCAGCAAGGCGGGGCTCAACGCGCTGGGCCAGTCCCTCGCCGTGGCGCTCGCGCCGTACGGCATCACGATCGCCACCGTCGCGCCGGGCTTCGTGGCGACCGACATGGTCACCGAGTACCTGCACGGCGAGCAGGGCGCGGCGATCCGGGCGCAGAGCCCGTTCGACCGGGTGGGCCGACCGGAGGAGATCGCCGCCGCCGTGCACTGGCTCGCCTCGCCGCAGGCCGAGTGGGCCTCCGGCACGATCGTCGACCTCAACGGCGCTTCCTACCTGCGCAGCTGACGTCCACGCCGTCCGCAGATCACCCGACCGGGGAGGTGGTTGGCGGGTCAGGGGAGGGTAAGTCCCACCGACATGGCCGACTCCGCGCTGCTGGACCTCACCGCCGACTACCGGGTGGCCGATGGCCACGACGACGACCCTGTCCTGCTCCGCCCCGACGGCACCCCCGTCGAGACCTGGCGCGAGGACTACCCGTACGACGAGCGACTGGACCGCGACGAGTACGACCGTGACAAGCGGCTGCTCCAGATCGAGCTGCTGAAGCTCCAAGACTGGATCAAGGAGTCCGGCGAGCGTTTGGTGATCCTCTTCGAGGGCCGGGACGCCGCCGGCAAGGGCGGCACCATCAAGCGCTTCATGGAGCACCTCAACCCGCGTGGCGCGTCGGTGGTGGCGCTCGCCAAGCCGGACGAGCGGGAAGCCGCCCAGTGGTACTTCCAGCGCTGGCTGGCACACCTGCCGGCGGCCGGCGAGATCGTGCTGTTCGACCGTTCCTGGTACAACAGGGCTGGCGTGGAGCGGGTGATGGGCTTCTGTAGCCGCAAGGAGTACCTGGAGTTCCTGCGGCAGGCCCCGGAGCTGGAACGGATGCTGGTGCGCTCGGGCATCCGGCTGGTCAAGTTCTGGTTCTCCGTCTCCCAGAACGAGCAGCGCACCCGGTTCGCGATCCGTCAGGTCGACCCGGTCCGGCAGTGGAAGCTGTCCCCGATGGACATCGCCTCACTCGACCGGTGGGACGACTACACCGAGGCCAAGGAGGCGATGTTCTTCTGGACCGACACGGCCGACGCGCCGTGGACGGTGGTGAAGAGCAACGACAAGAAGCGGGCCCGGCTCGAGGCGATTCGGCACGTGCTGAACCGCTTCGACTACGCCGGCAAGGACCCCGCTGTGGTCGGCACACCGGACCCGCAGATCATCGGGCCGGCCGGGCTGGACCTGGGCCCGGAGGAAGAGGTGGTGCCGGTGTTCCCCCGGCCCTGATCGAGTGCGGAGCGGACGGGTCACCAGCGGCCGAGGCGGGCGGCGAGCACGCTGAGGGCCGCCACCCCGGCGGTGGAGGTGCGCAGCACGGCCGGCCCGAGGCGTACGGGTCGCCCGCCGGCCTCGACGAAGGCGGTCAACTCGGCCGGGGCGATGCCACCTTCTGGGCCGATCACCAGCACGATCTCGCCGGCGGGGGGCAGCTCGGCGGTGGTGAGCCGGTCGTCGGCCTCCTCGTGCAGCACGAACCCGACGGCGGCACCGGCGATCCGGCGGGCAACGGTGGTGGTGGACTCGTCCGGTGCTCCGGCCACCACCGGCAGCCACGGCCGGCGGGCCTGCTTGGCCGCCTCCCGTGCGGTGGCCACCCACTTCTCCCGGGCGCGTACGCCCCGGTCGCCGCGCCACTGGGTCACCGAACGCGACGCCGCCCAGGGCACGATCTCGTCCACCCCGACCTCGGTCATCGCCTGCACGGCCAGCTCACCCCGGTCGCCCTTGGCGATGCCCTGCACCGTCACCAGTCGAGGTACGGGCGCGTCCGCGTACCCCCGGGAGGTGACGGTGACCTCCAGGCTGCCCCGGCCGACGGCCGTGACCACGGCGGCGGCCGTGCCACCCCGACCGTCGGCGAGCAGCAACTCCTCGCCGACGCGCAACCGCTGGACGGTCGCGGCGTGGTGCCCCTCCGGGCCGTCCAGGGTCAGCGCGTCGCCGGTGGGCAGCGCCTCCACCAGGAACAGCGGCGCGGACACCTCAGGCGTGCCCGTTGAACGCGTCGCGCATCCGGGAGAAGAAGCCGCCCTGCTTGGACAGCTCGGCGACCTCCTCACCACGGGTCTTGGCGAAGTCGCGCAGCATCTTCTCCTGGTCCGGGTCGAGCTTGGTCGGCGTCCGCACGTCCAGGTGGACGTAGAGGTCGCCCCGGCCGGTGCCGCGCAGGTGCGGCACGCCCCGGGCGCGCAGCCGCAGCGTGCTGGCCGGCTGGGTGCCGGCCTTGACGTCGACGGTCTCCTCGCTGTCCAGCGTCTTGATGGTCAGCCGGGTGCCCAGCGCCGCCGCCGTCATCGGCACCGTGACCCGGCAGTGCAGGTCGTCGCCCTTGCGGGAGTACACGTCGTGCGGGCGCTCGTGGATCTCCACGTAGAGGTCGCCGGCGGTGCCGCCGCCGGGGCCCACCTCGCCCTGTTGGGCCAGCCGGATCCGCATGCCGTCCTCGACACCGGCCGGGATCTTGACGGTCAGCGAACGGCGGGTCCGCACCCGGCCGTCGCCGGCGCAGGTGGGGCAGGGGTGCGGGACGGTGGTGCCGTAGCCCTGGCACACGGTGCACGGCCGGGCGGAGACCACCTGGCCGAGGAAGGTGCGCTGCACCGACTGCACCTCGCCCCGACCACCACACGCCTCGCAGGTCGCCAGGTGCGTGCCGGCGGCCGTGCCGGCGCCGGAGCAGGTGGTGCAGAGCACCGCGGTGTCGACGGTGATCGGGGCCTCCACGCCGAAGGCCGTCTCGTGCAGGTCGAGTTCGAGCCGCAGGATCGCGTCGGCCCCAGGGCGGGTACGCGGCCGGGGGCCACGGGCGCCACCTCCGGCACCGCCGAAGAACGCGTCCATGATGTCCTGGAAACCGACGAACGGGCCGGCGCCTCCGGGGCCACCCGGGCCGCCGGCACCGCCGCCACCAGGGGCGAGCGGGTCACCACCCAGGTCGACGATCTGCCGCTTCCGGTCGTCCGAGAGGACCTCGTACGCGGCGTTGATGTCCTTGAACTTCTCCTGAGCCTCCGGGTCCGGATTGACGTCCGGGTGGAACTGGCGCGCCAGCTTGCGGTAGGCGCGCTTGATCTCGTCATCGGAGGCTTCCCGGCTCACACCGAGAATGCCGTAGTAGTCCCTGGCCACTGCGTTCCGTGTCCTCATGTTCGTCTCGCGTTGCGCCGGTCGGCGGCCGCAGCCGGCCGCATCGGCCCTGACCAATCAGTTCTGGGCCAGCAACTCGCCCACGTAGCGTGCCACGGCGCGGACCGTGGCGATGTTGCCGGGGTAGTCCATCCGGGTGGGCCCCAGCACCCCCAGGCCGCCCAGGATGGTGGTGCCCGGGCCGTACCCGGTGCTGACCACCGAGGCGGCTCGCAGGTTGTCGAACTCGTTCTCGTCGCCGATCAGCACCCGGGTCGTGCTCGGCTCGGTCTCACCGATGAGCTTGAGCAGCACGACCTCCTCCTCCAGAGCTTCGAGGATCGGCCGCAGGGAGCCCTGGAAGTCGAGCAGGCCACCCCGGGTGAGGTTCGCGGTGCCGGCGAGGGCGATCCGCTCCTCGTGCCGCTCGACGAGCGTCTCCAGCAGGACGGTGGCGAGCGTGGTCATGGTCGGACGCAGACCGGTCGGCGCTTCCTCGACCAGCGCCTGCACCAGCGGGGGCGTCTCGGACAGCCGGGCGTTGGCGAGCTTCTCGTTGATCAGTCGGCGCAGGTCGGTGACGTCGTCGGCGGGCACCGGGCCGGGCAGCTCCACGAGTCGCTGCTCCACCCGCCCGGTGTCGGCGATCATGACGAGCATCAACCGGGTGGTGGAGATCGGCACCAGCTCCAGGTGACGCACCGAGGAGCGGGCCAGGCTCGGGTACTGCACGACGGCGACCTGTCGGGTCAGCTGGGCGAGCAACCGCACCGTGCGGTGCACCACGTCGTCGAGGTCGACCGCGCCGACCAGGAAGCGCTCGATGGCCCGGCGCTCGGCCGGGCTGAGCGGTTTGACCCGGGACAACCGGTCGACGAAGAGGCGGTAGCCGCGGTCGGTGGGCACCCGGCCGGCACTGGTGTGCGGCTGCCGGATGTAGCCCTCCTCCTCCAGCACGGCCATGTCGTTGCGGACCGTGGCCGGGGAGACCCCGAGCTGGTGCCGCTCGACCAGCGCCTTGCTGCCGACCGGCTCCTGGGTGGAGACGTAGTCTTCGACGATGGCGCGGAGCACGGCGAGTTTCCGGTCGTCGAGACCCATCCTCCGCACCTCCTGTCGCACGTCGGCCGCCGGCGCTCTGGGCCGGCCGGGCCGTCCTGGCACTCGACTGTAGCGAGTGCCAGTCTACGTCGGCGGGCCCGCCCACGCGATGATCAACGGCCACCCTTCGGTGCGGCCCACGACACCCTGGTGGGCCGATCGGCCCGCACTGCGAGGCGAAGTCGCTCTGGTGCGGCGTTGCCACCGGCACCTACCGTGACATCCATGACTGAACCTCCTCGCCCTCCCGGGTCGGGCGACCCCGGCAACTACCCGCCGGAGCCCACCTCCCCCGGGCCGTACCCGTCGGCCGAGCCGCCCACCGCACCACTCTCCGGGGCGCCCGGCCCGGCCGGCTATCCCCCGCCCGGTGGCTATCCGCCGCCCACCGGTGACCAACCGCCGTCAGGCGGCTACCCTCCGGCAGGCGGATACCCCCCGCCCGGGGGCTATCCCCCGCCCGGCGGCTACCCGGCCGGTGGGGCCTACGGCGGCCCCGGCGGTGGCTACGCCAACAACGAGGACAAGACCTGGGCGCTGGTCGCGCACTTCGGCGGCGCGCTCGGCGCGCTGGTCAGTTTCGGCCCGCTGGGCTTCGTCGCCCCGCTGATCGCCTACCTGGCCCGCGGCCAGCAGTCGCCGACCGTCCGGGCGCACGCCCTCGCCGCCCTGAACTTCCAGATCCTCTGGTCGATCATCGCGTTCGTGCTGCTCTTCGTGAGCTGGTGCCTGCTCTTCCTGCCCAGCATCGCCGTCGTGGTGATCCAGATCCTGTTCGGGATCATCGCCGGCATGAAGGCCAATGAGGGCACCCCGTACCGCTACCCGATGACTGCCACCTTCATCAAGTGAACCGGGCCGGCCGCTCCCCCGGCCGGCCCGATTCACCGCCGTCCCTCATCCGGGAGCGGTGGGCCACTCAGGGCAGCAGATCGCGGACGACCGCGTCGGCGAGCAGCCGCCCGCGCAGGGTGAGCACCGCCCGGCCGGCGGCGTACTCGTCGGCTGCCAGCAGACCGCCGGCCAGGGCCCGCTCGGCACCGGCCCGGCCGGCCGCGTCGAGCACCGCCAGCGGGAGACCGCTGGCCAACCGCAGCCGGAGCATCACGTCCTCCATGTGCGCCTCGTCGACGGTGAGCACCTCCCGGGCCAGGCCGGGAGACTCCCCGGCGGCCAACCGCTTGGCGTACGCCGAGGGGTGCTTCACGTTCCACCAGCGGACCCCGCCGACGTGGCTGTGCGCCCCCGGCCCCAGCCCCCACCAGTCCGCGCCGGTCCAGTAGAGCAGGTTGTGCCGGCAGCGGGCCTCCTCGGTGCGGGCCCAGTTGGAGACCTCGTACCAGGAGAGCCCGGCCGCGTCGAGCGCGGCCTCGGCCGCCAGGTAGCGGTCTGCGGCCACGTCGTCACTGGGGTACGCCAGCTCGCCGCGCCGCATCCGGGCGGCGAGCCGGGTGCCGTCCTCGACGATCAGGGCGTACGCGCTGACGTGGTCCACCCCGGCGGCGACGACCTGCTCCAGCGAGGCGGCGAAGTCCTCGGAACGCTCCCCCGGGGTGCCGTAGATCAGGTCCAGGTTGACGTGCTCGAACCCGGCGTCGCGCGCCTCCAGGGCGGCGGCGGTGGCCCGACCGGCGCTGTGTTTGCGGTCCAGGATCGCCAGCACCCCCGGGGAGGCGGACTGCATGCCCAGCGAGATCCGGGTGTAGCCGGCGGCCCGCAGCAGCTTCAACGATTCCGGGGTGACCGACTCGGGGTTGGCCTCGGTGGTCACCTCGGCGTCGGCGGCCAGCCCCCACGTGCTGTCGATGCCGTCGAGGATGCGGGCCAGGTCGTCGGCGGGGAGCAGGGTGGGCGTGCCGCCGCCGACGAAGACGGTGTCGACCCGGGGCGGCGGAGTGTCGCCGAGCACCCGGGCGGCGAGCCTCAGCTCGGCCAGCACCGTGTCCGCGTACCCCTCGCGGCTCGCGCCGCCGCCCAGTTCGGCCGCGGTGTAGGTGTTGAAGTCGCAGTATCCGCAGCGACTGGTGCAGAACGGCACGTGCACGTACACGCCGAAGCCGCGCGCGCCGACCGCCGCGGTGGCGGTGGCGGGCAACGATCCGTCGACGGGGACGGTCTCACCATCTGGAAGGACGCCGGGCATGGCCACTAGTGTGCCCGGCATGACCTCTCCCGACGTCCTCGTGCGGGTCGCCACGGCCCGTGGGGTGACCACCCTCACCCTCGACAGCCCGCACAACCGCAACGCCCTCTCCACCGCCCTGATGACCCAGTTGCTGGCCGGGCTGGCGGACGCGGTCGCCGACGAGGCGGTGCGAGTGATCGTGCTCGACCACACCGGCCCGGTGTTCTGCTCCGGCGCGGACCTGAAGGAGACCGCTGCGGCGTACGCCAGCGGGACGGTGCCGGCCGCGATGCTGGGTGACGTGCTCGCGGCGCTCTGGGAGTGCCCGAAGCCGGTGCTGGCCCGGGTCGGCGGGCCGGCGCGGGCCGGCGGGCTGGGCCTGATCGCCGCCGCCGACCTGGCGGTCTGCGCCGACGAGGCGACCTTCGCGTTCACCGAGGTCCGCATCGGGGTGATCCCGGCGGTGATCTCGGCGACCGTGCTGCCCCGGCTGCACCCGCGCGCCGCCGCCGAGCTGTACCTGACCGGGGACACCTTCGACGGCCGCCGGGCCGCCGAGGTCGGCCTGGTGACGGCCTCGGTCCCGGCGGACGAGTTGGACGACGCGGTACGGGGCTACTGCGACTCGCTGGTGCGCGGCGCCCCCGGTGCGCTGGCCGGCGCGAAGGAGCTGCTGCGTCGACCGGGCACCGCCGAGTTGCGGGCCGACCTGGCCCGACTCTCCGCCGTCTCGACGGGCTACTTCCTCTCCGACGAGGGGCGCGAGGGGGTCTCCGCGTTCCGCGAACGTCGGCCGGCTCGATGGGTGCCCGCTCTCGAAGACTGACGATGTGGGCGCCGCCGTGGTTCGGCGGCGCCCACGGTGTCCTGCCGGGTCACCAGGCGGTCGCGCCGCCGTCGACCGGGTAGTTCGCCCCGGTGATGTACGACGCCCGGTCGGACGCGAGGAAGACCACCAGCTCGACGATCTCCTCGGGGCGCGCGAAGCGCTTGAGGAGCGTCTTGGCCGTGATGGCGTCCCGCGCCTCCTGGTTGTCACCGAGGTCGCGTTCGCTGGCCGGGGTGAGGGTGGGCCCGGGGCTGACCGCCACCGCGCGGATGCCGTGGGGCGCACCTTCGAGGGCGAGCTGTCGCGTCATGCCGATGATGCCGGCGTTCGCGGCGGTGTGACCGACCATCGGCGGGACGTGGCCGCCGATCATCCCGGCCATGGAGGCGGCGCTGATGATGACACCCCCGCCGCGTCGGACCAGGTGCGGCCAGGCGAACTTCGACACGAAGTACGGAATGTCGAGTTCTCCGGTGATGGTGTAGCGCCAGTCCTGCACGGAGAAGTCGGGCATCGGGCCGAAGCGGAGCGCGGCGGCGTTGTTGTAGACCACGTCGAGCCCGCCATAGGTGGCCGCGGCGTCGTCGACGAGCTTGCGTACCTGCTCGGGGTCGGTGAGGTCGACCGGCGCGATGCCGGTCATCTCGCCGCCCGCGCGCCGGACGAGTTCGACGGTCTCGTCGTTACCCGCGACCTGGAGGTCGGCCCCGACGACCTTGGCGCCCTCGCGGGCGAAGGTCAGCGCCGCGACGCGGCCCAGGCCCCCGCCGGTGCCGGTGATCAGCACGACCTTGCCATCGAGCGTTCCCATGGAACTCCTCCTCGTTCAATGACCAACGCGCCCGGCTTTGTGGCGGTAGGTCAGATTGACATGTCAACCGAGTTAAGTCCTTGACCGCTCAATCGCTTCCCGATGTCGCGTACCCCGTGACGCGCACGACAGCCCTGCACGTCGCAATGGCGTGGCAGGTGAGATCGCGACCGGAGCGGGAACGTCGCCAACCGGTACGCGGCAGCGGAGCCGGCCCCGAACCGGTCGGACTCGGCCAGGCCGGGCCCGAACCGCTCGGACGACCCGGAAGGGGCCTGCGGGGACGTACGCTTGTCGGACTGTCGATCTGGGGGTGTGGGTGCGAACTCGGGCAACCGTGGCGGGTGGAGTGGTGCTCATCCTCGTCGCCGTGATCGCGATCTGGCTCGTCGTACGACAGGTCGGCGACAACCTCAGACTGCCGCTGGTGGCACGCAAGTGCACGGTGCAGGCCGACGGACGTGTCGCGCTGGACGCCGACCAGATGGCGAACGCGGCGACCATCGCGGCGATCGGCGCGAAGCGCGGAATGCCCGAGCGGGCCGTCGTGGTCGCGCTCGCCACCGCGTACCAGGAGTCCGGGCTGCGCAACCTCGCCGACGGCGACCGCGACTCGGTCGGCCTGTTCCAGCAGCGGCCGAGCCAGGGCTGGGGCACCCCGGCGCAGATCCGCGACCCGCGGTACGCGGCGAACCGGTTCTACGCGGCCCTCAAAAAGGTGCGCGGCTGGGAGAAGATGCGCGTCACCGATGCCGCCCAGCGGGTGCAGCGCTCGGCGTTCCCCGAGGCGTACCAGAAGTGGGCCGACGACTCCGAGGTGCTCAGCCGGGCCCTGCTCGGCGACGCCAGCGGCGCGGTCGCGTGCACCGTGGGGCGCACCCCGGCGATGCACGGTGCGGCCGCGGCCGCGCAACTGACCCGCAACCTGGTGCTGGACTGGGGGCTCAAAGGCACCGACCCGACCGACCAGACCGGGTTGGCGGTGACTCCGGGCGACCAGCGCGACGGCTGGCGGTACGCGCACTGGCTGGTCTCGCACGCCCAGGACCACGGCGTGAAGCGGGTCAGCTTCGGCGACCTGGAATGGACCGCCCGCGGCGGCTCGTGGGGCCGGGTGGACGGCCGCCAGAACCCCGCCGGCCAGGTGGTCGCCGAGGTGTTCAACGAGGGCTGACCGACCCGGATCTCTTAACCGGCAGTCACCGCACAATCGGGCAATCCGCACTGATTCGCACTATTGATCACGCAGATCTCACTCTGTGCGCTTCTCTCGCTGCGTGGGGTCCCGCCGTGGCCCAATCCCGCACCACGCCCTCCCCGAGGCCTGGACAGCCGCGTTACGATCGGCGGCCTGTGCCAGAAAAGGTTTCACCTCATGGGGAGGGGTACGACGCGGTGTTCGATTACGGCGACCGGACCGGTTACGAACCGATCAGCGACACTGACCGCAAGGAGTTCCACGAGCAGGGCTTCCTCCTGCTGCGCAACGTCCTGACGGAGGACCACCGGGCGGCGCTGGAGGCGGCTGTCGACCGCGTCTACGCGGAGGAGCAGGCCAAGGGCACCACCAAGAAGGACGGCACCCTGCACCTGCTGGGCTTCCTGGAGCGCGACGAGCTCTTCGGTGAGCTGCTGACCCACCCGATCGCCTTCCCGTACATGTGGGGGCTGGCCGGCTGGAACATCTACACCCACCACAACCACCTGGACGTCACCCCGCCGGCCGCCGAGCCGGAGAAGCCGTACTGGGGTTGGCACCAGGACGGGTACCGGCAGAACTCCGACCCGGAGACGATGGACCCGAACCTGCCTCGGCCGATGTTCTCGCTGAAGGTCGCGTACGTGCTGTCGGATCTCTCCGAGACCGGCCGCGGCGCCACCAAGGTCATCCCGGGTAGTCACCTGAAGAACTCGCTGCCCCGGCCGGCGGACCTGACCGTGCAGAACCCCGACCCGGAGGGCACGGTGGAGATCACCGCCAACCCGGGCGACGCCTTCATCTTCGACCGCCGGCAGTGGCACTCGCGGTCGACGAACCTGTCGACCATCACCCGCAAGATGCTCTTCGTCGGCTACACCTACCGGTGGATCCGTCCGCTGGACGAGCTGCACCCCGACGTGAACGGCGAGTGGTACCGCAACCGCACCCCCGTGCAGCGCCAGCTGATCGGTGAGGGCACCCACACCGCCAACTACTGGGGCATCAACTGGGACGGGTACGTCGACGACGAGATCCCGCTGCGCAGGGAGCTCAAGGAGCGCGGTCTGCTCGACCGCAACATCCCCTGGCTCCGCTGATCCCTGCTCGTGGAACGGCCCCCCGTCACGCTCAGCGATGACGGGGGGCCGTTCCACATGTCGACGCCGGCGGTCGCCGGCCGCGTGGGCTTACGCCGACCAGCTAGCCACGGGCGGCGAGGCGACGGCGGGCCTTCTCCCGGATCGACTCCGGCAGGTCCTCCGCCTCGAGCAACCGAGGCAGCAACTCCGGCTCCAGGCTGGTCGCCCGGAACACCTCACCGATGGTCACACCGTGCGTCGGCCGGTCTACCACCTCGACCGGGTCGCCCGGGCCGACGTCCCCCTCGCGCAGCACCCGCAGGTAGGCACCGGGCATCGCCCGGGCGGTGAACCGCTTGATCAGATCTGGTACGCCCCAGAACCCGGCGAAGGTGGTGCACGGCGTGCGCGGCTTGGTGACCTGGAGCAGGGCCGAACCGACCAGCCACTGCTCACCGATCACCGCGCCGGTCACGTCGACCGCGTAGGTGGACAGGTTCTCCCCGAAGCCACCCGGCCGGACGTCGCGGCCCAGCTCCGCCGCCCACCATGCGGCGTCCTCCTCCGCGTAGGCGTAGACCGCCTGGTCGGGGCCGCCGTGATGGGCTCGCTCACCGATGAAGTCGCCGACCACCCCGTCGAAGCGGATCGGCACCGGGCCGTCCACCGGCCGCTTGTCGATGCCGCTGCGACCGCTCGCATCGCCGGCCCACTCCGCCTCGGTCACCACGCCGAGGTTCACCGCTGCCACCCTGCCCGTCATGACGGCCAGCCTAGTGGCGGTGCACCGCCGAGCAGTCCACCCGGCTTCGGGTTGGTACCGCCCAGCCCCCCGATGCGGGCTCAGCCCTTGACGGCGCCAGCCACCAGGCCGGAGACCATCCGGCGCTGCACCAGCAGGAAGAAGATGATGACCGGCAGGGTGAACAGGGTGGACGCGGCCATCACCGGCCCCCAGTTGGTGTCGTCCCGACCGAAGAAGAAAGTCATCGCCACCGGCAGGGTGTAACTGCCCTGGTCGTTGATGAACGTCAACGCGAAGATCAGCTCGTTCCACGCGGTGATGAAGGAGAAGATGCTGGTCGCCACCAGGCCGGGCGCGACCAGCGGAAAGAGCACCCGGCGGAAGATCTGGGCCCGGCTGGCCCCGTCGATCGCCGCCGCCTCCTCCAGTTCCTTCGGCACCGCGGCGACGAAGCCGCGCAGCATCCAGACCGCGAACGGCAGCGAGAAACCGAGGTACGTGAGGATCAGGCTGGGCAGGGTGTTGTAGAGCCCGAGCCGCTGGATCATCAGGAACAGCGGGATGACCAACGCCTCCAGCGGGATCATCTGCACCACCAGCAGCATGATCAGGAAGCTGGTCCGCAGCTTGAAGCGGAACCGGGCCACAGCGGTCGCGGCGAGCAACGCCACCAGGCCGCTGAGCACCACAGTGGAGACCGCGACCAGCGCGCTGTTGAGGAAGAAGTCCAGGAAGCTGACGCCGGGGATCAGGTTGCCGGTCAGGATCTCCCGGTAGTGCGCCAACGTCGGATGGGTCGGCACCGGTTGCGGGGTGGCCGAGAAGATCTCGTTGCTCGGCTTCAGCGAGGTGGAGATCATCCAGTAGACCGGGAACGCCGCGAAGAGCGCGACCAGCAGCCCGGCGCCGTTGAGGGCGATTTTCTTCACGACTCGTCCTCCTGCCTGAGCACCATCCGCACGTAGAAGCCGGTGACCACGAGCAGGATCAGCGTGAGGATCACCGCGATCGCAGCGCCGAGCCCGTACTTGGGCGGCGGGGAGAAGGCTTCGGCGTACGAGTAGATGGCGAGCATGAACGTCGGCCGGTCCTGGGTGCCGCCGGCCAGCACGAACTGCTGGGTGAAGACCTTGAAGTCCCAGATGGTGGAGAGCACGATCAGGATCCCGAAGACCGGACGCAGCAGCGGGAACGTGATCTTCCAGAAGACCCGCCACGGGCTGGCACCGTCCACCCGGGCCGCCTCGTGCAACTCGCTCGGCACGCTCTTGAGACCGGCCAGCACACTCACCGCGATGAACGGGAACGAGTGCCAGACCACCACCAGGGTGAGGATGGCGAAGAAGAGCAGCGGCGAGTTGAACCAGCCGTAGCCGGTCCAGTCGCTGCGCCCGAACAGGCTGGTCGAGAGGCCGTCCGGCAACGCGTTGAACAGCCACGTGACCAGGCCGCTCGTGTCGTCGAAGATCCATTTCCAGACGATGGTGCCGGTCAGCGCCGGCGTGGCCCAGGCGAGCATCACGCAACTGGCCACGAACGTCGCCATCTTTCGACCGAGCCGGTTGAGCAGCAGCCCCACCAGGGTGCCGAGCACCATGGTGAGCAGCACGTTCGCCGCGGCGAACAGGACCGTGTTGCGCAGCACGGTCAGGAAGAACGGGTCGGAGAGGATGTCGGTGTAGTTGCCGAGCCCCACCCACGGCCACTCCCGATCGCCGCGCAGTTGCCGGACGCTGTTCAGCCGGTAGAAGGACATCCCCACCACCTGGCCCAACGGCCAGAGCAGCAGCACTCCGATGATCAGCAGGGCGGGCAGGAGCAGCAGGTAGGGCAGGCGGTCCACCCGGCGACGCCGCCGCGCAGGGGTCTCCCGCGCGGCGGACGTCTCCGGCACCTCGGTCAGCGTGGTCACTTGGCGTTGAGGATGCTTTCCATCTCAGCGGCCGCGTCGGCGGTAGCCTTCTCGACCGTCTTCTGACCCTTCATGACCGAGCTGTTCATCGCCTGGGTCACCGTCTTCGTCCGGCTGACCTCCACCCACTTCGGGGTGAGCGGCGTGAGCTTGGTGTTCTGCATCGTGGTGGCGAACGACGCCATCACCTTGTCGTTCGCGTACGCGTCACCGGAGACCAGGTCCTGGTAGACGGGGAAGAAGCCGAGGCTGCTCGCGAAGCTCTGCGCGTTCTTCTTTTTCAGCAGCACGGTCAGGTAGTCCCAGGCCAGGTCCTGCCGCTCGCTGTCCTTCCAGATCGCCACGTCCGAGCCGCCCGCGAAACCGGGCGCCGCCTTGCCGTCCGGGCCGGGGATCGGGAACGTACCCCAGACCTTCTCGATCTCGGGGTTGTCCTTCTTGATGGCGCCCTGCTGCCAGCTACCGGCGAAGGCCATCGCGGCCTTGCCGGTGGCGAACTGGGTACGCGCGTCGATCTCGTTCCAACCCGCCGCCGCCGGCGGGGCGACCTTGTGCACAGTCACCAGATCGGTCCAGAACTTGACGGCCCGCTGCGCCTCGGGCGTGGTGTAACCGGACTTCCAGGTGCCGCCCTGGTTGCTGGCGATCTCGCCGCCGGCACCCCAGAGGAAGGAGTAGAAGGGCAGCTCGGAGTTGCCGGGCAGGGCGATGCCGTAGGTGCCCTTCTTCTTCGCCTGCACGGTCTTGGCAACGGTGACCAGGTCGTCCCAGGTCTTCGGGGGCTGCACGCCGGCCTCGGCGAACCAGTCGGTGCGGTAGTAGATCGCCCGCACACCCGCGTACCAGGGCACGCCGTACTGCTTGCCGTCGAGCTGAGCGTTGCGCACCAGGTCGGGCAGCAGATCCTTGCCGTCGGCCCAGCCGCCCATCCGACCACTCACGTCGGCGAGCGCCTCCTGGGCGGCCCAACCCTGAGTCTCGGTGTTGCCCAACTCGGTGATGTCCGGCCCCTCACCGCCGGCGAGCGCCGCCTGGAACTTCTTCGGCGCCTCCAGCCAGGGGATGTACTGCACGACCACATCGGTGTCGGGGTGCTTCTGGCGGAACTCGGCCTCGACCCCGTCGAGGAAGGAGTTCTGCGCGTCCCCGCCCTCACCCATCATCCAGACCGTGAGCTTGCTGTCGTCGGCCGCGTCGTCGCCGGACCCTCCACAGCCGGTCAGCACCATCGCGGCCGAGGCCACCATGGCGGTGACCGGGGCCAGCCGCTTCCACCTGTTCACGCCACTTCTCCCCTCGCGCCGCCTGGA
Source organism: Micromonospora sp. NPDC050795 (assembly GCF_044456785.1). Taxonomy (NCBI): domain Bacteria; kingdom Bacillati; phylum Actinomycetota; class Actinomycetes; order Micromonosporales; family Micromonosporaceae; genus Micromonospora; species Micromonospora sp. NPDC050795. The sequence goes on from NZ_JBITGE010000004.1 coordinate 189,282, forward strand.
ACTAACCTTCTCCGCCGCACCCTAGTACGGAGAATTCCTTTACGACAGTGGGAGGGACTGGCCGAAGCGTGGCGACCGTACCGCAGCGGCCCGACGACCGGCACTCCAACATCTGGCCAAAGTCGGGCCTAACAGCACGAAAGAGCGCCCGGCTCTCGGCCGGGCGCTCTTTCCAGTCGTACTGTCCTACCGGTGGTGCTGTGTCGCCAGATGATGCCAGGTCGTTACCGGGTCACGCGGCGGCGGCCACCCACACCGGCCACCAGCGCGACAGCGATCGCGGCAACCACGACCTGCACCAGCAGCTCGGTCCAGTCGATGCCGCTCGTCTCGGTCGCGATGCCGATGGCCCGCGCCAGGACGGTGCCCAGCAGCGCGGCACCGACGCCGATCAGCAGGTGCAGCCAGATCGGCATGTTCTGCCGACCCGGGACGACCAGGCGGCCGAGCGCGCCGACGATGAGACCAACAACGATCGCAGTGATGATGCCCCACACGGTGAGCTCCACGGCCACCCTCCTTCAAGAATGTCTGACACACGGTGCGTGTGCTTCCTGTCGTGACCGTTAATTGCCCTACCCACCCAAAATCCAAACCGACTTCACGGCCCAGACGATCACGACTTGGTGAACACAGGCACGGACCACAAACCGCCCCGCGCCCGCGCCCCGCGCCCGCCGATCTTGCACTTTCGGTGGTCGATAGGAGTGGGATACCCGGAATGTCGCAGCAGAAAGTGCAAGATCGGCCCGGTCGGAGTGACTCCGTGACTCCGCGGTACTGCTCGAACCACGTCCCGCGCTCACGCTCCAGTGCGCCCGTTCCGTATCGCACCCAAGATCGTGCTCCATCCTGGTTGTAGTGGTACCGCGGCCAGGTGGAGGCCACTAGAACCAGGATGGAGCACGATCTTGGCGCTGGACGGGCACCCAGCCGGATCAGACCCCCGTCGATCGAATTCGATCAAGCACCGAGGGGCGCCCGGCCTGATGGCCGAGCGCCCCTCGAAGGTGTTGCGGTACTACGAGTTGCTGGTGTTAGCGGGTCACGCGGCGGCGGCCACCCACACCGGCCACCAGCGCGACGGCGATCGCGGCCAGCACGACCTGGACCAGCAGCTCGCCCCAGTCGACCCCGTTCGTCTCGGTCGCGATGCCGACGGCACGGGCCAGGACGGTGCCCAGCAGGGCCGCGCCGATACCGATCAGCATGTGCAGCCAGATCGGCATGTTCTGCTTACCCGGGACGACCAGGCGGCCGAGCGCGCCGACGATGAGACCAACAACGATCGCAGTGATGATGCCCCACACGGTGAACTCCACGGTCGCCCTCCTTCAAAGAATGTCTGACACACGAGGTGTGTGCTTCCTGTCGTGACGGCTAAGTGCCCGACCCACCGAAAGCCCAAACCGACTCACTTCGAAAGACAACGCCAGTTGTCAATGCTTCGAAGGTGCGTCGGTTGGCGCGGAGGTACGTCCACACAGGTAGGAGCCCATCTCCTCGGCCCACCGCCCCTCGGCAGCGACCGAAAAAATTTCCGCACTGGTGGTCGCACGCACGGCACCGCAGCGCTGGGCGGCCGGCAGACACGGCGGTGCACCGGGGCCAGGGGGCGAGTACACCCCGAAACGCGACGCGCCCGGGTGCGGATGGCACCCGGGCGCGTACGGCGACGCGAACTACTTCTTGCCGGCGGCCTTGCCGTCGCCGGAGTCGGAGGAGAGGGCGGCGATGAAGGCCTCCTGCGGCACCTCGACCCGGCCGACCATCTTCATCCGCTTCTTGCCTTCCTTCTGCTTCTCCAGCAGCTTGCGCTTGCGGCTGATGTCACCGCCGTAGCACTTGGCGAGCACGTCCTTACGGATCGCCCGGATGGTCTCCCGGGCGATGACCCGGCTGCCGATGGCCGCCTGGATCGGCACCTCGAACTGCTGGCGCGGGATCAGGGTGCGCAGCTTGGCGGCGATGGTGACGCCGTAGTTGTACGCCTTGTCCTTGTGCACGATGGCGCTGAACGCGTCCACCGGCTCGCCGTGCAGCAGGATGTCCACCTTCACCAGGTCGGACGCCTGCTCGCCGGAGGGCTCGTAGTCGAGTGAGGCGTAGCCCTTGGTGCGGCTCTTCAGCTGGTCGAAGAAGTCGTAGATGATCTCCGCGAGGGGCAGCGTGTAGCGCAGCTCCACCCGGTCGGCGGAGAGGTAGTCCATGCCGAGCAGGGTGCCGCGCCGGCCCTGGCAGAGCTCCATCACCGCACCCACGTAGTCGTTGGGCGTCAACACGGTGGCCCGGACCACCGGCTCGTACACCTCGGCGATCTTGCCGGTGGGGTACTCGCTCGGGTTGGTGACGACGATTTCCTCGCCGTCGTCGGTGATCGCCCGGTAGACGACGTTGGGCGCGGTGGAGATCAGGTCGAGGTTGTACTCGCGCTCCAGCCGCTCGCGGATGATCTCCAGGTGGAGCAGGCCGAGGAAGCCGCAGCGGAAGCCGAAGCCGAGCGCACCGGAGGTCTCCGGCTCGTAGTCGAGGGCGGCGTCGTTGAGCTTGAGCTTGTCCAACGCCTCGCGCAGGTTCGGGTAGTCGGAGCCGTCGATCGGGTAGAGGCCGGAGTAGACCATCGGCTTCGGGTCCTTGTAGCCACCCAACGCCTCGGCCGCCGGCCGGCTGTTGATGGTGACGGTGTCACCGACCCGGGACTGCCGGACGTCCTTCACACCGGTGATGAGGTAGCCGACCTCGCCGACGCCGAGCGCCTCGGCCTTGACCATCTCGGGTGAGATGACACCGATCTCCAGCAGCTCGTGCACCGCGCCGGTGGACATCATCTTGATCCGGTCGCGGGCGCTGATCCGCCCGTCGATGACCCGGACGTACGTGACGACGCCGCGGTAGACGTCGTACACCGAATCGAAGATCATCGCCCGGGCGGGCGCCACGGCGTCACCGACCGGTGGGATGAACTGCCGGACGATCTCGTCGAGCAGGTGCGGGACGCCCTCGCCGGTCTTGCCGGAGACCCGGATGCAGTCGGCCGGGTCGCCGCCGATCAGGTGGGCCAGCTCCTCGGCGTACTTCTCCGGCTGCGCGGCCGGCAGGTCGATCTTGTTGAGCACCGGGATGATGCGCAGGTCGTTCTCGAGAGCCAGGTAGAGGTTGGCCAGGGTCTGCGCCTCGATGCCCTGCGCGGCGTCGACCAGCAGCACGGCACCCTCGCAGGCGGCCAACGACCGGGACACCTCGTACGTGAAGTCCACGTGCCCCGGGGTGTCGATCATGTTGAGCACCGCTTGCTCACCAGCCCGCTCACCCTCGCGGATGGTCCACGGCATGCGGACGGCCTGGCTCTTGATGGTGATGCCGCGCTCGCGCTCGATGTCCATCCGGTCCAGGTACTGCGCGCGCATCTGCCGCGGGTCGACCACGCCGGTGAGCTGCAACATCCGGTCGGCCAGGGTCGACTTCCCGTGGTCGATGTGGGCGATGATGCCGAAGTTCCGGATGCGACCGGGGTCGGTGGCACCAGGGGCGTTCGCGCCGGGATCGAGCTTCGGTGGCACAGCGGTCCGTTCTGGTCGGCTGACGTGAACAGGCCGGCGCGCCGCCGACCCCCTCTATGTTCCCACGCCGCCGGGGTGCGCCCACTGCGCGGGCGATGGAACGGCCCGAGGACCCCTCACTCCATCGGCGGCTCGACGAAGAGCGCGGCCAGCCGGGGCAGCCGGCGACGCGCCTCGTCCTCGTCGTCGAAGTCCCAGAAGTCGTTGAGATCCGGCGTCCGCACCGGGTCGCGGTCCGCCGGCAACTCGGTAGCGGTGGCCTTGCGGTACGCGTCCCACGGCACCGAGAGCATCTGCTCGGCGGAGAACTCCTCGCCGCTGAGCGAGGCCGCCCGCACCTGGGGCAGTTCGGCCAGCGAGTCCGGTTCGGTGACCGCGCCGGCGAAGACGGCCCGACCCTGGGTCATCAGCCAGCCCCGGAAGTGTTCGAAGCCCTCAGCCGAGGCGCCACCGTTGATCAGGTACGCGGCACCCCACAGATCCGCCTTGTGCGAGGCGGCCAGCACCCGCGTCTGGTGCCGCGCGTACCCGATGATGTCCGCCGGGTCGCGCTCGGCGAGCAACGCCACGGCTCGCGCGGCGACCGGGCCAGGCTCACCCCCGCCGCCGGCCCGCGCCTGGTCGATCAGCTGCCAGAAGTCCTCGGTCCTCATGGCTTGGCAGTCTGGCAGTGTCGCCGTGCGTCGCGCACGTACCCCGGTGCAGCATGGTGTGATGTCCCCTCCCCCGCTGCCGCCGTACCACGCGAGCGCCCAGCGCCCGTCGTGGCCGGCGCTACCGGCGGCGCTGCGGGCCGCAATCGCCGAACGGCTCGGCGCGCCGGTGGTCACCGCCCGGGTCGCGGGCGCGGGCTTCACCCGCGGGTTCGCCGCCGTGCTCGACACCGCCGACGGTGGTCGGGCCTTCGTGAAGGCCGCGCCCGCCGCCGAGCAACCGCACCTGGTCGACTGGTACGCCCGAGAGGCCGCGATCCTCGACCGGCTGCCGGCGGACCTGCCGGCGCCCCGCCCCCGGTGGACCCTCGCCGCGGCCGGTTGGTTCGTGCTCTGCACCGATGCCGTCGACGGCCGCACCCCGCACCTGCCCTGGGTACCCGCCGAGTTGGACGCCACCCTCGCCGGATACGCGCGTGTCGCCGCCGCCCTGGCCGACCCGCCGGGCGAGCTGACCGCGCTCGGCCTGCCGCACCTGGCCGACCTGGCCCGGTCGGACATCCTCTGGTGGGAGGAGGTCGCCGCCGGTCGGGAGCCGACCCCACCACTGCCCGCGCCGCTGCTCGGCCGGCTGCCCGAGCTGGTGGAGTTGGAATCCCTCCTCCCCCGTTACGCCGCCGGAGCGACCGGCCTGATTCACGGCGACCTGCGGGTCGACAACGTGCTGATCGACCCGGACGGCCGAGCCTGGTTCTGCGACTGGACCTGGGTCTGCTCCGGGCCGGCCTGGTTCGACCTGGCCGGCCTGCTGCTCACCGCGTACGCCAGCGGGCTGGACGCGGACCGGCTCTTCGCCGCGCACCCGGCCACCGCCGGCGCGCCCCCGGACGCGCTGGACGCGACCCTGGCGGCGTTGGCCGGCTACTACCTCACCGGTGCTGCGGCGGCACCGCCGACGGCCTCGCCGCACCTGCCCGCCCACCAGCGGTGGAGCGGCGAGCAGTCACTCGACTGGCTGGCCCACCGTCAGGGCTGGCGGTGACGCGGACCGCCGGCCCGGCGGCTTATGATCGACTCGGGTTCCTTGAAGTCGGGCCTTCCGCCATGGTCGGTTGCCCCGGTTTTCAGGAAGCCGAGTGGATCAAGCGTTCAGCGCCCTGGGAGCCCCCGCGGCCCGGGCGACCGCCGTTCGGACCGAGCCGTTTTGGCTCGTCCCGGGCGACCTGGTAACCTGGCTCTTCGCGTAGCGATGACGCACGTTCGTCATCACGCGCAATAAGCTGACCAACCCGAGCTATCAAGACGAGGCTGTCGCGTGGCGAACATCAAGTCCCAGATCAAGCGCAACCGGCAGAACGAGAAGGCCCGGCTGCGCAACAAGTCGGTCAAGTCGTCGCTGAAGACCGCCGTCCGGAAGTTCCACGAGGCTGCCGAGGCCGGTGACGTCGAGAAGGCGACCGCGCTCATGCTGGACGCCTCGCGCAAGCTGGACAAGGCCGTCAGCAAGGGCGTGATCCACTCCAACCAGGCCGCGAACCGCAAGTCCGCGATCGCGAAGCGCGTGGTGTCGCTCTCCGCCTGACGATTTCACAGTCAGACTGATTCGGAAAACCCCGGGCCCCAGGCCCGGGGTTTCCGTGTGTCCAGAGGCCGGCCGTGTTCAACCGAGCCGGCCGTTGCGGGCGAGGGCCCGACGGGCGGCGGCGCTCAGTCTGACGGGTTGGCCCGCCGGGGCGGTGGCACCGGATCCGCGGTGATCACCACGCCGGGGACGCTGTGCGAGACCCACTCCACCCGGGCTCGGCCCACCACCGGTTCCATCTGCCGACGAAACCGGTCCCGTTCCTGCTCGGGCACGAGCGCGGCGGAGCGGACCACGATCGCGGCAACCATGTCGTTGAGCTTCACCATGGCGGCTACCACGACCGGCAGCACCAGCACCGCCCACCAGCTGACCAACTCGGCGAGGGCGAGCAGCACCGCCAGGGCGATGGCACCCTCGAAGAAGAGGAAGCACAGCACACCACCGGGGTTGACGAACCGCAGGCCGAGGAGCCGGGCGTAGAGCGGCCGGTAACGCGCCTCGTCCACGGGAATGGTGGCCCACGCTGGGCGGTTCGCCCCCGTCACCTCGCGCTGCCCTGCCGGGCCGCCGCGACCGAGAAGACCGCGCGCTCCAGGGCGTACGCCCGGTCGTCGGAGCCGCCCTTGACGGCCGCGTTGCACTCGGCGGCGACCTGCATGGCCCGGACCAGGCCCTCCGGTGTCCAGCCCCGCCCCTGCCGTTGCGCCCGCTCGATCTTCCACGAGGGCATTCCGAGGCTGCTGGCGAGCTGGTACGGGCTACCCCTGCCGGCCGATGCCACCCGGGCCACCGTGCGCACCCCGTCCGCCAGGGCATCGGCGATGGGCACCGGGTCGACCCCGACGTGCAGGGCCCAGCGCAGTGCTTCGAGCGCCGCCGGCACGTCGCCGACCATTGTGGCGTCCGCCACCGTGAAGCCGGTCACCTCGACCCGGCCCCGGTAGTAACGGGAGACCGTCTCGGCGCTGATCCGCCCATCGGTGTCGGCGACAAGTTGGGAGCAGGCGGCGGCCAGCTCACGCAGGTCGTTGCCGACCGCGGCGATGAGCGCCTCGGCGGCGTCGTCGGTGCACTTCCCGCCGGCCCGGCGGATCTCGTCGCGGACGAAGGCCAACCGGTCACGGTGCCCCTTGAGCTTGGCGGCCGGGACCACCGTCGCGCCAGCCGCCCGCAGACCGTCGGCGAACGCCTTGCCCTTGGCGCCGCCCAGGTGCAGCACCAGCAGCTGGACCTCCGGGTCGGGATTCTTCGCGTACGCCAACAGCGCGGCGACCAGGTCCTTGCGGGCGTCCTGACCGGAGCGCAGGATCAGCAGCCGCCGCCCGCCGAACAGCGAAGGGCTGAGCATCTCGGCGATCTCGCCGACGGTGAGCGCGCTGGCCTGGTACTCGCGGACGTCCACCTCGGGGTCGACACTGCGAACCTTCGCGACAGCTTCGGTGACCGCTCGCGTGGCGAGGAGCTCCTCGTCACCGAGGACGAGCAGAATGGGGGCGAGGCTGGCGGGGGTCACGCCGCCCATATTCGCACGGCCTGCGGCGGGATCGTGCCTGCTCATTCGCTGCTTGATCGGCGCAGCCCGCACACAGCGCAAATCCAGACATCCAACTCAATTACCTTTCTAATTCGCAAGTCGCCCAATTGATCAGAGGCCTGTCGTCCCACGGGGTCAGGGCTGCCGGCCGGCGGGTACACCTCGCCGGGCCACCGCCAGACCGCCGTCCGTCCGGACCGCCGCCACGTCGCCGTCCGTGTCGGTACGCAGCACCCGCACGCCACCCCTGCCCAGGTGGGCGAGCAGCCCCGGACTCGGGTGCCCGTAGGTGTTGCCCGTGCCCACCGGCACGAGTGCCACCGCCGGCCGCACCGCATCGAGGAAGCCCTGGTCCTGGTACGCCGAACCGTGGTGCGCGACCTTCAACACGTCCGCCCGTAACTGGCCGGGGGCCGCCCGCGCCACCATCGCGTGCTGCTCTTCGGTCTCCGCGTCGCCGGCCAACAGGATCCGGACCCCGGCCACGGTGGCGCGCAACACCAGCGAGTTGTTGTTCGGGTCGGACCTGGTCCCGGCCAGCGGGTACGGCGGGCCGAGCACCAGCAGGTCGACCCCGCCGACCGGGTGACGAGCGCCGGCAGCGGTGGTCAGCAGCGCGGCCCGCCCGCCGGTGGCCGCCGCCCGAACCAGGTCCCGACCGCTCTCCGGGTCGGTGGACGGCGGCGTCAGCACGGCACCCACCCGCCGTCCCCGGAACACCCCGGCCACCCCGCCCACGTGGTCCGCGTGGAAGTGACTGATCACCAGCAGGGGCACCTCCCGTACGCCGAGCCGACGTAGGCAACCGTCCACCGCACCCGGTTCCGGCCCGGCGTCCACCACCACGGCTCGGCCGGGGCCGGCCGGGAGCACCAGGGCGTCGCCCTGCCCCACCGCGCAGGCCACCACCACCCAACCGGCGGGCGGCCAGCCGGCGGCTACCAGTCGAACCGGCAGGGCACCCAGCACGGCGGCGACCCCGACCACGGCCACCAGCCGGCGTACGAGCGGCCGGCGCACCGCGATCAGCAGCGCGACGGTCAGCCCGGTCAGCAGCAGGGCACCGGGCACCCCGCCCGGCCACGGCAGGGTGCCACCTGGCAGTCGGGCTCCGTGCCGGGCGATGACCACCAGCCACCAGGCCGGCCAACTCGCCAGCCACGCGACGAACTCGGCGCCGGCTGGCCAGATCGGCGACACCACTGCCGCCAGCACGCCCAGCACTGTCGCCGGCGCGATGGCCGGCACCGCCAGCAGGTTCGCCGGCACCGCCACCAGGCTCACAGTGCCGGAGATCCCGGCGACGACCGGGCCGCAGGCAAGTTGGGCAGCCGCCGGCACGGCCAACGCCTCGGCCAGCCCAGGCGGAACGCCTCGCCGACGCAGTCCGTCTCGCCAACGCGGCGCGAGCAGCAGCAGGCCACCGGTGGCCAGCACGGAGAGGGCGAACCCGGGATCCCCGGCCAACTCGGGGTCGACGAGCACCAGCACGGTCACGGCGGCGGCCAGCGCGGGCAGCGCCGCCCGAGGTCGACCGGCGGCGAGCGCGGCGAGCCCGATCGCTCCCATCGTGGCGGCCCGTACGACGCTCGGCGACGGGCGGACCAGAATGACGAACCCCACCAGCGCCACGCCGCACAGCGCGGCGGCGAGCCACGGGCCGGCGCGCGACCACCGGGCCAGCAACAACACCGCACCCACCACGATCGCGACGTTGGAGCCGGAAACCGCATTGAGGTGGGTCATCCCGGTGGCCTGGAAGTCCGCCTCGACGGCGGGTGGGAGTCGGCTGGTGTCGCCCACCACCAGACCCGGCAGCAGCCCGCCGGGGTCATCGGGCAGCGGCGCGCAGGCGCGTTGCAGGCCGGCACGCAGCGTCCCGGCGGCGCGCTGCGCCCAGGACGGCTTGCCGTGCCGTTCCGGTGGGTCATTGGTGCTGAGCACCGCTGCGGTGAGATCGCCCCCGCGCGGAACGCCGAGCCGACCGTCGACGGTGATGCGCTGCCCGGGCAGCAGGCCCCGCCACGCCGGGTCGGTCGCCAGGACGAGCAGCCGCACCGACGCGTGGAACCGTCGACCATCCGGGCCGGTGAGCCGGACCAGCTCGGTCGACACCAGCAGCATCCCCGGTCGCCCGGCGCTCCGGATCGCGCGCGGGTCATCCCGGACCACCAGATCGGCGGTGACCGGCGCGCGTTGCTCGGCGAGGGCACGGATCGCCGGCGCGTCGCGCACGGCGAGTTGGGCGGCGGTGGCCGCACCCCCGCAGACCACACCGAGACCGACCGCCACGGCCACCCACCCGTAGCGCAGCGCCATGGCTCGGGGACGGCCGAGACGGCCGAGCAGGTGCACAGCACCGATTGTCGTCAGACCGACCGCCGCGCCGGCCACCAGCAGAACCGCTCGGCTGCCGAGGTGCAGCCCGGCGAGCGCGGTGAGCCAGGCCGCCACGGCGAGCCCCGCCAGTCGCAGATCCGGCGGCTCCGACCGGGCCCCGCCGGCCGGCGGCGCGGCCTGAGAAGGCACGGCCGGCGGCGCGGCCTGGGGTCCGCCGACCTGCGGTGGGTCAGTGGCGACGGCGGACTCGCTCACACCGTCACCAGGTCCTTGAGCTGCTCGTAACGGGCATCGCCGATCCCGTCGACCTGGCGTAGGTCGCCGACGGACTTGAACCCGCCGTGCTGATCCCGGTGGGTGAGGATCCGTTGGGCGAGCACCGGCCCCACCCCGGGCAGCGCGTCGAGCTGCGCCAGTGTCGCGGTGTTGAGGTTCACCGGCCCGGCGGCGGGAGCCGCACCGCCCACCGCGGGCCCGGCCGCACCGCCCGGCACCGGCGGTGGCGTCACCCCGACCACGATCAGCTCACCGTCGGTGACCTTGCGGGCGGGGTTGAGCAACGCCACGTCGACCCCCGGGAGCGCGCCACCGGCCGCCTGCACCGCGTCGGCGAGCCGGGACCCGGCCGGCAGGCGTACCAGACCGGGTTTTCGGACCTTGCCCGCGACCGCCACCACCAGCTCGCCGGAGCTGGGCACGCTCGGGTCACCCGAGGGTGCGGCCGACGCGGCCTCGGCGACCAGCGGGGCGACCGACTCCGACTGCGGTCGCGAGCGCCAGGCCCAACCGGCCGCGCCCAACACCACCACCACGGCGACGACCGCCAACGCCCGCACACCCCGCCGCCCGGGGTCGAACGCGCCCGGGCCGGGTAGCCGCGACTCCAGCCGGACCGCCGGGCCGTCCGCAGCCGGCTCCACGACCGGCAGGGAAGGCGGGGAGGACAACACGTCCGCCGGCAGCACGCCGATCAGGGACGACGGGGGTACGCCCGCGTGCGGCGCCTCCGGCCGGGGCGGCGGTGCGACGGCCGGCTCCGTCAGCCGGCGCAGGCGCTGGCGTACCTCTGTCTCCTCGTCGTGCGACACAGCGCGACGCTATGGCGGCGGCCGGGACGGTGGAGGGTGACCGGCTCGTCCTGTGGACAACCATCGCCACTGTGGACAACGCCCTGATCATGCATCGATCTGTTATGCGTAAGGCTGACGGGGCCGGTGGGGCGACAGCGCCCGACCGGCCGACGGGCCTGCTACAGGTACGGGCGGGTGATGATCTCGATGGCGTGTCCCGCCGGGTCGAAGAAGTAGAAGCCCCGTCCACCGTGCTCGGTGTTGGTCTCGCCCTCCCGCTTCAGCTGCGGGTCGGCCCAGTACGTGATGCCACGCCCCTCGACGAACGCCAGGCACCGCACGAACAACTCGTCGTCGACGAGGAACGCGTAGTGCTGCATCTGGATGTCCACCGGCGGCTCGGCGAACTGGAGCAGCACACCCTCGTCCAGCTGGACGTTGGCGAACGGCCCCCACGACGGTGCCTCCGGCAGCTCGAACAGCTCCCGGTAGAACGCCGCGGAGGCGCTCTTGTCCTTGCTGGCGATGATGATGTGGTTGAACGTGACTGTCATCCGTATCGTCTTCTTCCCGGTCGATCCGAAGACCCGACCGGAGGCCCAGCAGCGTTCACCCCACCCCGCAGATGACGAAGCCCCGAGGGCGCCGACGCCCCGGATCCCGCACGAGAGACGCGTCGCGTCGATCTCGGCGTGGTGGCTGAAGTAGCCAGAACCTCCGGGGGGTAGGCCCATCTGGGGCGCGCACGGAGGCTAACACAGCGGCGCGGGCAGGGACCATTCACCGTTTCTGGAGCATGACCGAGGCGACTTCTGCCAGAAGCGCCAACGCCCAGTCGAGTTGCCGGCAGTCGCTGTGTCCTCGGCACTCCAGGCATCCGCCCGCCCGCCACGGCAGGTCGATCGCCCGGGTCCAGTGAGCATCCAGCACCCGCCTGGCCATGAACAGTTCGGTCGCCGCTGACACCGGTTCATCGATTGGCATGTTCGGCGCCTCCGCGCGATTCGAAGTGGCCCGCCCCGGGGGTCCAGGAGCACCCGGTCACTGTCTCACTGTATCCAGTGTCTCGGTGTAGTCAAGTTCTCACTATCTCCACTTTGCTGCGTTGCCGCCTTGCCTCGATCACGCCCGGGCTGGAACCATGATCTCCGCTGAAGTCCGGGAGAGCCGCTCATGCCGACGAGACCACCGCACTACCGCCGGGTGGCGGATGACATCGAGCAGAAGATTCGCTCGGGCGAATACTCACCTGGCCAACAACTGCCATCGGTGTCCGAGATCGGCGAGCTGTACAACGTGGCACGCTCAACGGCCTATCGAGCCGTCAAGGAGCTGCACGAGCGGAACCTGATCTACGGTCAGCAGGGTCAGGGCGTCTTCGTCGCGGACAGCTAGGCTCCGACCGGGACGCGGGCTACCGACGGTCAGCGGGCCTCTGGGTCGAGGCCGAGCACGGCCCGTCCGCCGTCCACCGGCAAGATCACCCCGTTGATGAAGCTCGCCGCGGGTGACAGCAGGTACGCGACCGCCTCCGCCACCTCGTCGGCCCGCCCGATGCGGCCCACCGGGTGCAGCCGGGTCAGCTCGGCGTCGATCCACTGGGCCTGGGTGGGCTCCTGGGTGGCGAGGAATGCGGCGTGCCGCTCGGTGGCGATCGAGCCGAGCGCTACCGCGTTGGCCCGGATGCCGTGCCGCCCGTACTCGACCGCCAGCGCCCGGGTCAGCCCTTCCACCGCGGCCTTCGCCGTCGCGTACGGCAGGGCACCGGACACCGGTCGACGGGCCTGGTGCGACGAGACGTTGACGATCGCGCCGCCAGCCTCGCGGGCCAGGAAGCGGCGGACGGCGACCGCCGCGCCCACCACGGCTGGCCGCAGGTTCAACCCGATCAGGTCCAGTACCGTGTCGGCCGACGCGGAGTGCAGCGTGGCGTCACGGAACACCGCTGCGTTGTTCACCCAGCCGGTCAGCGGCGCGGCGCGGTCCGCCAGTTCGGCGGCGTGCTCGGCCACCTGCTCGTCGGCGGCGTCGCCGACCACCGCGACGAGCCGATCGGCGGCCGGATGGGCGGCCAACCAGTCGACCGCGTCGGCGTCGCGTTCCAGTACGACGATGGTGGCGCCCGTCGCCAGCAGCCGCTCCACCACGGCCCGGCCGACACCGCGACCGCCTCCGGTCACCACCTGTGAGGTGGACACCGCTCGCTCAGCCCTTTGACCGGCGGTGGACGACCACGCAGGCCAGGCCTGGCCCGGCGTGCGCGGCGACGACGGCACCGGCCTCGGAGACGTACGTGTCGTGCAGCCGGTCGCCGAACCGCTCGGTCAGTGCGGCGCGCAACGCCTCGGCCCGTTGCGGCGCGGCCAGGTGGTGCACCCCGAGATCCACGTCGTCGCCGTCGGCCGCCTCGACGGCCAGGTCGACGAGACGGGCCACTCCCCGGCTGGCGGTGCGAACCTTCTCGCGCAACACGATCGCCCCGTTCGGCATGTGCATGATCGGCTTGACGGACAGCGCGGTGCCGACCAACGCCTCGGCGGCGTTGATCCGGCCGCCCCGGCGGAGGAACTCCAGCGTGTCGACGTAGAACCAGACCGTGGTGCGGGCGATGGCGGCGAGCGCCGCGTCGCGTACGGCGGCAAGGTCGTGGCCGGCCTCGGCGGCGGTGGCGGCGGCGATGGCCGGAAAGCCCAGCCCCATGCCCGCCGAGCGGCTGTCCACCACCTCGACCCGGCCGTCCAGGTCGGCGGCGGCGAGCCGGGCGGCCTCCACCGTGCCGGACAGCGCGGCGGAGATGTGCACCGAGACGATCCCGTCGGCACCGGCGTCGAGCAGTCGGCGGTACGTGCGGGCGAACTGCTCGGGTGCCGGGCGGGAGGTGGTCGCGGTGACCCGGCGGGCGCTCAACGCCCGGGTGGCGTCGGCCGGCTGGGTCTCCACCCCCTCCAGCCCTTCCGCGCCGTTGAGCACGACGGTCAACGGCGCGACGGTCAGCCGGTGCGCCTGCACCAGCTCGGACGGAAGGTAGGCGGTGGAGTCGATGACAACCGCGACGGGCATGCCCGGCACGCTAGCCGATCGAGGCCGCGAACGCCGAGGCGCGAGTGCTCAGACCGCGTCGACGGCGACCGGGGCGGTGATCAGGCCGACGTTGTGCGCCCGCAACTGCCAGCCACTGACGTCCTGGGGACGCCCGATGGCCGGCGCACGGTCGTCGTGCCGTAGCTCACTCCAGTGGCAGTTGGCCAACGAGCCGACGGAGCGCAGCACACCGGTGTCCCAGCCGAGCAGATGACCCATGCCCTGTCGGGAGCCGCCACCGTGGGTGGCGATCACCACCGTGCCGCCGGCTGCGGCCTCGGCCGCCTCCCGCAGCGCGGCACCGACCCGCTCGCCGAGGTCGTGCAGGGGCTCCAGATCCGCGCCCGGGTCCGGGTCGCCGGCCCGCCAGCGCGCGTACTCGTCGGGAAATCGCTCGGCGACCTCGGTGAGGTGCAGACCCTGCCACTGGCCGAAGTGCCGCTCGCGCAGCCGGGCGTCGGTGCGGACCGGCAGGCCCGTCAGCGCGGCGAGCGCGGCGGCGGTCTCCGCGGCGCGGCTCAGGTCGCTGGCCACGATGGCGTCGGGCCGCAGCGCCGCGAGCAGCGGCGCGGCGGCGCGAGCCTGGTCGCGACCACGCTCGTTGAGGGGTACGTCGAGCTGCCCCTGGACACGGTTGGCGGCGTTCCAGTCGGTGTTGCCGTGCCGCCAGACGATCAGTCGGGTCATTCGGCGGCGGCGGACCCGCTGGCGTCGGCCTCGACCAGGTCGCGATCGACGAACGGGATGGTGGGGCAGTCCTTCCAGAGGCGGTCGAGCCCGTAGAACTCGCGCTCCTCGGTGTGCTGGACGTGCACCACGACGTCGACGTAGTCGAGCAGCACCCAGCGGCCACCGCGCTCGCCCTCGCGCCGCACCGGCTTCGCCTTCTCCGGAAGCTCCAGGAGGCTCTCCTCGATGGCGTCGACGATGGCCAGCACCTGACGCTCGTTGGGGGCAGCGGCGAGCACGAACGCGTCGGTGATGGCGAGCTGGTCGCCGACGTCGATGATCGTGATGTCCTGCGCCTTCTTGTCGGCGGCGGCCTGGGCGGCAGCGATAGCCAGCTCGTGAGCGCGTTCGGAAACTGTCACCGTTCTCCTTCGATCAAGCGTGCGATGCTCCAAGCGTCTCATACCCGGCGGCACCCCGATCGTCCAGTTCTAGTCGGTTAGCGCCACTAAACTGGTCATAACGGGCGTGCTCAGCGCTGATAGAGGCTCCGCTTGGCGATGTACTGCACCACACCGTCCGGCACCAGGTACCAGACCGGCTCACCTCGGGCGACCCGTGCGCGGCAGTCGGTCGACGAGATGGACATCGCGGGCACCTGGATCAGGCTGACGGTGTCCGCCGGGAGGTGCTTGTCGCTCAGCGGGAAACCGGGCCGGGTCACGCCGACGAAGTGGGCCAACTCGAAGATCTCGTCCAGGTCCTTCCAGGACAGGATGCGTTGCAGGGCGTCCGCGCCGGTGATGAAGAACAACTGCACCTTCGGGCCGTACTCGGCCTGAAGGTCACGCAGCGTGTCGACCGTGTAGGTCGGCCCACTACGGTCGATGTCGACCCGGCTGACCTGGAAGCGGGGATTGGAGGCGGTGGCGATCACCGTCATCAGGTAGCGGTCCTCGGCCGGGCTGACCGGCTCGTCGGCCTTCTGCCACGGCTGCCCGGTGGGTACGAAGACCACCTCGTCCAGGCCGAACCGGTCCGCCACCTCGCTGGCCGCGACGAGGTGCCCGTGGTGGATCGGGTCGAAGGTGCCACCCATGATCCCGATCCGCCGAATATCTTCCTCCACCCGATGATCGTAGGCCGAGCGTCGTGGCCGACCGTCCCGGCCTGCCCCCGCCGTACACCACGTCACCCCAGCCCACGGTCCAGCGCGCCGCGACCACCCCGCCGCCGTACGGTGATCGACTCGACTCGGCAAGTAGGGGGTCGCGGCTTCTCGCCCGTCGGCGTATATTCGTCGACGAGTAACCGTTGACGAGCGAGGGGGTCACCATGCCGAAGCGGCGCAAGGTCGGCAACCTGCTGGCGCTGGCCGTGCTGTCCGCCCTGGTCCAGCGGCCGATGCACCCGTACGAGATCGCCACCACACTGCGAGCCTGGGGCAAGGACCAGGACATGGACTTCAAGTGGGGGTCCTTCTACACGGTGATCAGCAACCTGGACAAACACCACCTCATCGAGGCGGTGGAGAACGTGCGCGAGGGCCGACGCCCGGAACGCACCGTCTACCGGATCACCGACGCCGGTCGGGCGGAGCTGGTCGACTGGGCCCGCGAGCTGGTCTCCACCCCGATGGCGGAACATCCCCGTTTCCGGGCCGGGTTGTCGGTGCTCGCCGCGCTCCACCCGGACGAGGCCACCGGCCTGCTGCGGCAACGACTCGACCTGCTGGAGGCCGCGCTTCGCCAGGACCGCGAGACGCTCGACACGCACCTGCGGGAGATCCCCCGGCTGTTCCTGGTCGAGTCGGAGTACGACCTCGCCATCCGGAACGCGGAGGCCGACTGGCTGCGGGCACTGCTCGCGGAGCTGACCTCGGGGAGCTACCCCGGGTTGGACACCTGGCGGGCCTTCCACGAGACGGGCGAGATGCCGGCCGAACTGACCGAGTTGGCCGAGAGGCCGCACGCCCCGAAGTCCAACGCCGACACCCCCACCCCGGAGGCGAGCACCGACACCACCGGCTGAAGAACGGCCCCGGCGAGGTGCGCCAACACCTCACCGGGGCCCTGACCCCGAACCGACGCCTGGGAAGGCACCCGGCCCGAAGCGGCAACCACGAGGATAACCGGGCTCCCTCCCAGGCCCGCGCGCCCGCGCACCGACCACACCAGGTCCGCGTGCCCGCGCACCGACGACCACACCAGGGAGAGAGCATGACCACTGTACGAACCGCGATCGTCATCGGCGGTGGCATCGCCGGGCCGGTGACAGCGCTCGCGCTGCGCCGCGCCGGCATCACCGCAACCGTCTACGAGGCGTACCCGACCACGGCCAGCGGCATCGGCGGAACCCTCGCCCTCGCGCCCAACGGCGTGGCGGCTCTGCGTACGGTCGGCGTGCACGAGGCGGTGACGGCGATCGCCACACCGATCGAACGAAGCGCTCTGGCCGTCGGCCGGCGTCGCATCGCCATGCCCACGCTGACCGGGGTGCCGCCGCTGCGCGTGGTGCACCGGGCCGAGCTGTACCAGGCGCTGCACGACCAGGCATTCGCCGAGGGCGTGCCGTTCGCGTACGGCAAGCGGCTGGTCGACGCCGAGCAGACCGGCGACGGCGTGATCGCGCGTTTCGAGGACGGCAGCACCGCGACCGCGGACATCCTCGTCGGCGCGGACGGGATCCGCTCCACGGTCCGGGGTCTCATCGACCCGGCCGCGCCCGGCCCCCGGTTCACCGGGCTGCTCGGCTTCGAGGCGGTCGCCCGGCACGACGTGGACGCCGAGCCGGGCACGATGACGTTCGCGTTTGGCCGGCGCGGCTACTACCTGTACTGGCCGGAGCCGGGTGGCGGCACCCGGTGGGGGGCCAACCTGCCGCAGCAGCGGCCGATGAGCCTCGTCGAGGCCCGGGCGCTGCCGGCGGAGCAGTGGCTGGACACGCTGCGCGCCACCTACGGCGACGACGACCCGGGCCGGGAGTTGATGGCGACCAGCAACGCCGACGATCTCCAGGTGGTCGGGTCGTTGCAGATCATGCCGCCCGTGCCGCACTGGCATCGAGGTCGGATGGTGCTGGTCGGCGACGCCGCGCACGCACCGTCGAACAGTTCGGGGCAGGGCGCGTCGCTGGCCATCGAGAGCGCCGTGCAACTCGCCCGCTGCCTGCGGGACCTACCGGACGCCCAGACGGCGTTCGCCGCGTACGTGCGGCTGCGTCGTGCCCGCGTGGAGAAGGTCGCGGCCCGCGCGGCCCGAATCAACCACGCGAAGGCCCCCGGTGCGGTAGCCCGGACGCTGATGCCGTTGCTGATGCCGCTGATGGTGCACACGGTGCTGGACCCGGAGAAGACCGTCGCCGACGAGCAGCGTTACGTCATCGACTGGGACGCGCCGGTCACGGCGGAGCCCGCCCTGCGCTGAGCGGTGACTGCGGGGTGGCCGGCCAGCCACCCCGCAGCGGCCAGCGCGGGCCGGCCACCCACGGCGTCAGAGAGGCGCGGGCAGCGGTCAGGCCGAGGCGGCTGCCACCGCCGTCCGGGCGACCAGCGCGCGACGCAGGTCGTCGTCGGCGTCGGTCACCACCCGGCGCAGGCCGGGGGTCAGGTCGTCGCGGGCCAGCAGCGCCGCGGCCGCCTCCCGGGTGGACTGCGCCACGGCGTAGCGGGGGAACGCCAGGGCTGCCACCCGGTCAGCCGTCCAGGGGGTACGCAAGTGCGCGGCGGCCGGCATCTCCGCGAAGTACCGATCGACGTACCCGGCGGTCAGGTCGGCCTGCTCGGGCTGCCAGAACCCCTCGGCGATCGCCTCCAGCAGCCGACCGGACAGCGCGGTGTCCCGCACGATGATCTCCCAGGTTGCCTGTTTCACCTCCGGGTCGTGCAGGGCCGCCCGGCAGTGGGCGGCCCGTTCCGCGCCCGTGGAGCTGTTGTCGGCGGCGGCCTCGATGGCGATCTCCGCCTCGCCGGCGGCGCCCAGCACCACCAGGCGACGCAGCACCGCCCAGCGCAGCTCCGCGTCGACCTTCAGACCGGCCGGCACGTCGCGGCCGGCGAGCCAACCGACGAGCAGATCCGCGTCGGTGGTCGCGGCTATCCAACCCCGTGCCGCGGCAAGCTGCAACGACTGCCCGGCCGGCGCGCCGTCGAGCAGCCGCTGGCACGTTCCCGCGACCCTGGCCAGCGCCGCGGAGCGGGTCAGCGGGTCGAGGTAGCGGTCGACCAGGGACCTGCTGAGCGTCAGGACGTCCTCCGCGATGATCACCTCGGTCTCGGCGGGCAACGCGGCGGCCATCAGGTCGACCAGGCCGGTGACCGGCCGCTCGCCGTCGGTCGTCGCGTCCAATGCCTCGCGCCAGAGCACAGCCCGGGCCAGCGGGTCGGTCAGAGCGGGCAGCACCTGCGGGACGGCGTCCGCCGACGCCGGGTCGAGGCGAACTTTCGCGAAGGTGAGGTCACCGTCGTTGAGCAGCAACAACCGGGCCGCCGGCTCGCCGGTCAACGCACCGAGAACGGTACGACCCCCGTCGGCGTTCGGGTCGATGTCCACCTCGTCGCGCCGCGCGCTGCCGTCCATCGAGTAGCGGCCCACGCCGATCCGGTGTGGGCGCAGCACCGGGTACGACTCGGGCGCGGTCTGCACCACTGCCACCTCGCTGTAGCGACCGTCCGCGTCCACGGCGACCTCGGCACGCAGCGTGTTGACCTGCGGGCGGCGCAACCACAGCTCGGCCCAGTCGGACAAGTCCCTCCCGCTGCTGGCGGAGAGGCTGGCCAGCAGGTCGGCGAGGGTGGCGTTGCCGAAGCGGTGTGCGGCGAAGTGCGCGTTCAGACCGGCGAGGAAAGCCTCGTCGCCGAGCCACGCGACCAGCTGCCGGAGCACGCTGGCGCCCTTGGCGTACGAGATGCCGTCGAAGTTGAGCAGGCCCGCCTCGGCATCGACGACCTCCGGCGGGGCGATCGGGTGGGTGGAGGGCCGCTGGTCGGCGGCGTAACCCCAGGCCTTGCGCCGCATGGCGAAGGTCGTCCAGGCCTGGTCGAAGCGGTTCGCCTCGGCGGTGACCCGGGTGCCGAGGTATTCGGCGAAGGACTCGTTCAGCCACAGGTCGTCCCACCAGCGCATGGTGACCAGGTCACCGAACCACATGTGCGCCATCTCGTGGGCGATGGTGGTGGCCCGCTGCTCGCGCTCGGTGTCGGTGACCGCCGAACGGAACACGTAGTCGTCGCGGAAGGTGACGATGCCGGGATTTTCCATCGCTCCGGCGTTGAACTCGGGCACGAACGCCTGGTCGTACTTGCCGAACGGATAGCGCTCGGTGAAGAGCTGGTGGAACCGGTCCAGGCACTGCCGGGTGACGTCGAAGATCTCGTCGGCGTCGGCGTCCAGGTGCTCGGCGAGCGACCGGCGGCAGTAGATGCCCAGCGGCACGCCGTCGTGCTCGGCCCGCCGGACGTGGTACGGCCCGGCGATCAGCGAGAAGAAGTAGGTCGCCAGGGGCTCGCTCGGGGCGAACTCCCAACGCCCGGGGGCCGGGTTGGCGGCCAGCTCGGCGTTGCCCGCGACGATCCACTGCGACGGCGCGGTGACCGAGAGGGTGATCGGGGCCTTGAGGTCGGGCTGGTCGAAGGCGGCGAAGATGCGCTGCGCGTTGTCGAGGAAGGACGTGGCGTAGAGGTACGTCTCGCCGTCGGCCGGGTCGAAGCGGTGCATCCCCTCCCCCGTCTTCGAGTACGCCATGTCGGCCTCGACGACGAGCGTGTTCTCCTCGGCCAGCCCGTCGAGGGGTAGCCGGTTGTCGGTGTGCAGGCCGGGGTCCAGGTCCCGGTCGTTGAGGCGTACACCGTGAAGTGTGACGGGCCTGACCTCGACGAAGGTAGCGGCGCCGGCGGTGGCCCGGAACCGGATCTCGACGCGGGAGCGGAACAGGTCGCCGCCAGCGGTCAGGTTGAGGTCCACCTGATAGGACTCGACAGTAATCGCCGCGCCACGCGCGGTCGCCTCTACACGGGTCAGGCTCGGCATCCGCTTATCCTGCCCGATGGGGATCGTCACCCGGTCACCACACGGCCCTCGGCACTGGAGGAAAGAACCATGGCGCAACACCCCAAGGGCGACTTCGACCTCTCTCGGGCGGTCTGGCAGCGGGCCGAGGGGGACACCTCCGACAGCGCCGTCGAGGTCGCCTTCGTCGACGATCTGATCGGGATGCGCAACTCGGCCGAGCCGAACGGGCCGGTGCTGGTCTTCACGCAGGCCGAATGGGACGCCTTCGTGGCCGGCGCGCAGGACGGCGAGTTCGACCTGGACTGACCGCGCCCGCCGACGAGTCGGTGGTGGATCGCCGTGCCGGTGCCCGTGGTCGGGACACCGGCACGGCCACGCTGGCGGGTTGGCCGGCGCACTCCCGGATCGGCCACCCGGAGCTGGTGGTCAACCATCGCCGGGGCCGTCGCCGTCACCCCAACCGAGGCCACCCGGGCCCGGGGCGTGGTGGAAACCGGGATGGTCGGCGACGTCGACGCAGCGCTCTCCGTCCGGGCCGACCGCTCCGCAGAACAGCCGCTCGGCCCGCTGCCAGGCGTCCGCCGGTGACAGGGCCGCCGCACCGAGTGCCACCTCCGAGCGCAGGAGGCTCAGAGCCTCCGCGTACGCCACGGCCAGCTCGCGCGCCTCGACCTGGCCGGGCGCGGTGAAGCCCAGGTGCACAGTGAAGAACCGATGCGGACGGGTGGGTCGCCGAGGCGGCCCGATCAGGGACCGCCCGTCGCGGGCCCCGCCCAGTGCCCCGGCCACTCGCCGCTGCCGCCAGTGCGGCGCTCTGTTGTCACGCATCCGCCCTCCCCGTGCTCGTTTCACCAGCAAACCAGGTTCCGCCGTCCCTGGGAGGGGCCAGCCAAGCGGGGGTTCAGCGGCGATGACGGGGGTAAGCGCAGCCGCAAACGCGACCAGCCCCACCTGCGCGTGAGGAGACCCGATGGCGACCATGCCGGCCGACCGCAGCCCGGACAGCACCCTCGCGCTGCTCCGCTCCGGTTACCGGTTCATCGGCGAGCGCTGCGAGCGGTACGGCAGCGACGTCTTCACGACCCGGATCCTGCTCGCCCCGACCATCTGCCTGCGCGGCCGGCCGGCGGCGGCGTTGTTCTACGACGACGACCGCTTCCAGCGGGCCACCGCGATGCCGCTGCGCGTGCAGCGGACCCTGACCGGGAGGGGCGGGGTGCAGGGGCTGGACGGGCCGGAGCACGTCGACCGCAAGGCCATGTTCATGTCGATCATGACGCCGGCGGCGATCCAGCGGCTCGGTCAGCTCTTCGACGACGAGTGGCGGACCCGGGTCGCCGCCTGGGAGCGTGCCGGTCCGGTGTCGCTCTACGACGAGCTGGGGCGGCTGCTGACCCGGGTGGTCTGCGCCTGGGCCGGGATTCCGCTGCCCGAGTCACAGGTCGAACGCCGCGCCGTCGAGCTGCACGCGATGATCGAGGCCCCGGCGGTGATGGGACCCCGACACTGGCGGGGACGGATCGCCCGGTACCGCGCCGAACGGTGGCTCGCCGACCTCGTCGAACGGACCCGGGTCGGTTTCGCCCCGGCGCCCGCCGGCAGCGCCCTGGCCGTGATCGCCGAACACCGGGACGGGCGCGGAAACCTCCTGCCCCGGCGGATCGCTGCGGTGGAGCTGCTCAACGTGCTGCGCCCGGTGGTCGCCGTCGACCAGTACATGACCTTCGCCGCGCTCGCCCTGCACGACCATCCGGCCTGGCGGGAACGGGTCCGCGACGACGACGAGTCCACCGAGCGTTTCGTCCAGGAGGTACGCCGTTACTACCCGTTCTTTCCGATGGCGGCGGCCCGGGTCCGGCGGTCCTTCGACTGGCAGGGCCACCACTTCCCGAAGGGTCGGCGGGTGCTGCTCGACCTCTACGGCACCAACCACCACCCGACGCTCTGGCCGCAACCGGAGCTGTTCCGCCCGGAGCGGTTCGCCGGCCGCCGGGTGGACCCGTTCGAGCTGATCCCGCAGGGCGGTGGCGACCACTGGGCCGGGCACCGCTGCGCCGGCGAGTGGATCACCATCGACCTGATGAAACGGGCGGTCACCAACCTGACCACCACCATGCGCTACGACGTGCCGGTCCAGAACCTGGCCCTGGATCTGCACCGGATGCCCGCGCTGCCGCCCCTCGGGCTGACCCTCACCAACGTCCGCCATTCCTCCCGAACGGACGATGATCGTGCGTGGTCGAGGTGACGACGTGACACGGCGGACCGAAGCCCCACCGACCCGCCTACCGATGACGTACGTACTGCCGCTGCGCTGGCACACCGACACCGGCCTGACCGAGCTGACCGACTACCTGCGCTGGCTGGGTGACCGGGTGGAGGTGCTCGTGGTCGACGGCTCGCCTCCGCCGGTCTTCGCCCGGCACGCCGAGGCGTGGCGGGGGCTGATCCGGCACCTTCCACCGGATCCGGGTGAGCGTGGGCTCAACGGCAAGGTGCTGGGCGTACACACCGGCGTCCGCGCGGCCGGCCACCAGCACGTGGTGATCGCCGACGACGACGTCCGGTACGACGAGTCCGCGCTGACCGCGGTACACCGGCTGCTGGACCGGGCCGACCTGGTACGACCACAGAACTACTTCGACCCGCTGCCCTGGCACGCCTGGTGGGACACCGGCCGCACCCTGCTCAACCGGGCGCTCGGGGCGGACTACCCGGGCACCCTCGCCGTGCGGCGCAGCACCTTCCTCGCCATGGGCGGGTACGACCCGGACGTGCTCTTCGAGAACCTGGAGCTGATCCGCACGGTGCGCGGGTACGGCGGCACCGAGGCGACTCCGGCCTGGCTGTACGTCCGCCGACTGCCTCCGGACGCCGCGCACTTCCGTGGTCAGCGAGTGCGTCAGGCGTACGACGATCTGGCTCAGCCGGCTCGCCTGCTGACCGCGCTCGCGGTGCTGCCGGCGGTGGCGGTCGCGTCGCGCCGCCCCAGGCTGTTGCTCGGCGCGGTGGCCGGTGTCGTCGCCCTGGCCGAGACGGGTCGCCGCCGCGCGGGCGGCACCCGGGTGTTCCCGCCGAACACGGCGTTGGCGGCCCCACTCTGGCTGCTGGAACGCGGTGTGTGCGGCTGGCTGGCGGTCACCCGACGCCTCCTGCTGGGCGGCGTCCGCTACGGCGACACCCGAATCCGCCGAGCCGCCAACCCCTCCCCGCGCAACCCACGCCTCCCCGCGATCTTGCACTTTCGGTTGGGACATTACCGCCGATAAAGCACAGAACCCCAGCCGAAACCGCAAGATCGGCGCTGACCTCAACGCGACAGCTCGCGGGCACCGAGGGTGACCGCGAGCTGTCGTGCTGGTAAGGGGTGTTTCAGGGAGTGGCGTGGTCCTTGACCTGGTGGGCGGCGGACTTCGTGTCGTCCTTCACCGCGTGCACGGCGTCCTGAGCGGTGGACTTCACCGACTCGGCGGCCTGCTGGGCCGGCTCGCGCAGCTCGCTGGCCACCTCGCTCAGCTTCTCCTTCACCGCCCCGCTGTGCTCGCTGACCTTGGCCTTCACCTGGGCGGCGGCCTCCTGCTCGCGGCGGGAGGCCGGGATCAGCGACGAGGCCAGCCAGCCGACCCCGAACGCGATCAGGCCGGCGGCGAGAGGGTTGCCCTGGGACTTCTGCCGGATCACCCGCGGCGCGCTGTGCGCGGCGTCGCTGACAGTGGTCGCCGCCGAGTGCGCGGCGTCGCTGACGCTGGAGGCCGCCGACGAGGCGCGGTCACCCACCGAGTGGGCGGCCTGGCCGGTGCCGTGGCCGAGGTCAGACGCGGTTCCCATGACCTTGTCCCTCACATTCTGCAGAGCGGAACGGGCCCGCTGCTTGCGGTCGTCGACGATGCGGCTCGGGCTGACCTTGTACGCCAGCGCGTCCACGTCGGAGCTGAGGCTGTTGCGGGTGGCTTCGATCTCCCGGCGGATCTGATCGGGATCGGTGCTCATCGGGTGACTCCCTCCGGGTGCGGCTTGAGCGCGTCAGGGATCCGCTGCACGCTGTCGTTCGTCTGCTTGAGCCCGCGTACGTGCTGGGCGTTCTTCTTGGCCATCGAGTAGAGGACCGCGGCGACCACTGCCCAGATCACGGCCACGATCAGCGCGGCCAGGCCGGAGTCCATGACGTTGTCCAGGAACTGCCAGATGGCGATGGACACGAACAGGGCCACCATGTAGCCACCGAAGCCGGCACCGCCGAAGAGGCCGGCGGCCTTGCCGGCCTTCTTGCCCTCCTGCCGGATCTCAGCCTTGGCCAGCTCGACCTCCTGACGCATCAGCGTCGACAGGTCGGTGGTGACCTGACGCATCAAGTCACCCAGCGAGCTGCTCTTCACCTCCGACGCGGTGTGCGGGGCACCCGCGTCGGGGTGGTAACCGGAGTCCAGTCCGGACCCCTGCGTCGGCATGCTCATGCCGTCGCCTCCCTTCGGATGACTCGGCGGCTCACGGGCGGGGGCTGCCGCTGGACGGCACGCCCGGCAGCGGGTCGGTCTGGGTCACCGGCGGCAGCGGCTGACCGGTGCCGGAGTGCTCCGGGTGGTCACCCCGAGTGGGCTCGGCGTAGTCACCGGGCGCCGAGTCGGCGTAGGTACCGGGCGTCTGGTCGGCGTAGCCACCGGACGTCGGCGGGGTGTGCGTACCGGGGGTCGGGTCGAGGTAGCCGCCCGGCGGGACGGCGTCCGGCACCGCGCGGGGCGCGGGCGGCGGCGTCGGGATCACAGCGGTCTGCTCCGGGTCGTACGCCCCGGCGCCCCGGAAGTTCGAGGAACCGTTGCCGGAGTCGTCACCGGCAGCCGAGATGCCACGGGTCAGCCGGCCGGCCAGCACACCGAGCACCGCCGCGCCGACCAGGAAGGTGCCCGGGTTACGCCGCGCGTAGTCGCGTACCTCGGTGATCAGGTCGCCGGGCTGACGCTCCTCGAGCCAGCCGGCGACACCGTGCACCCGGTCGGCGGCCTGGCGGGCGAGCTCGCTCACCGGGCCGGCCTGGCCACCCTGCTCGGCCATCGAGCGCATCTCGTCGGCCAGCGAACGCAACCCGCCGGCAGCCCGGCGCTGCTGCTCACCGGTCTGGCTGGCCAGCTGACTGCGGGCCTCGCCGTACAGGTTGCGGGCCTGCCGGGCCGCCTCACGGCCGACCTCGGTGCCCTGCTCCTTGGCGGTCTGGGCCACCGTGCCACCAGCCTGCGCGGCCTCCGACCCGACCTGGCGCGCCTGGTCGCGGACGCCACCGCCGTTGGTCGACTGCTGCCCGTACGTGGAAGACGTAGGTGAAAGATCGTAAGTCATGATGTCCCTTCCGCTCAGAAAGTCGTCGCGGTTGTGCTGGGGGGATGCGGCCCGTTGCCGCGGCCGCTGACCATTGACCTACCCTGCGTTTTGGCTTCCATACCTCTTCGTGCATTTATCTGCGCGGCCCCCTGGTTGGTCTTCAAAATGGAGGATCGTCGGGCTGCGTCACGTCGCCGCTGCGGACAGTGAGGTTCGCGAGATCGGCAGATCCACGGAGGGGGCAGCGATGGCACGAGACGCACGAGGCGGCCGAGCGGCCGGTCCCCGACCCCGGGTCCAGCTGGCCGCGCTGGTGGTGGCCGGGGTCTTCCTGCTGATCGGCGTCCTCGGCTTCATCCCCGGCATCACCACCGACTACGGCGAGCTGCGGTTCGCCGGGCACCACTCGGACGCCCACCTGCTCGGGCTGTTCCAGGTGTCGATCCTGCACAACGTGGTGCATCTGCTCTTCGGGCTGGTCGGCCTGGTGCTGGCCCGCAGCGTCGCCGGTGCCCGCGTGTTCCTGGCCGCCGGTGGCGCGGTCTACCTCGCTCTCTGGCTGTACGGCCTGGCGATCGAGGCGGTCAACCCGGAGGGCGGAGCGAACATCCTGCCGGTCAACGACGCCGACAACTGGCTGCACCTGGCGCTCGGCTTCGGGATGCTCGCGCTCGGGCTGCTGCTGTCGAACCAGGCCGGCACCGGCGGACGCCTGGACAACCCAGCCAACCGGCACTGACCTGGGTTTCGGTGCAGCGGGGCTCAGCCGGGCCGAAGCCGGTGACCGTCGAGCACGCCAGCAGCGAAGACACGGCCGTCAGGCCGCGACCGGCAACCGCTTGGCGAAACACACGCTGTACGGGTTGCCCACGTACTCGCCGTACACCGGGATCTGCTGGTAGCCACACGAGGAGTACAGAGCGATGGCGGCCGGCAGGTAGGTGCCCGTCTCCAGGCAGACCACCGACTGCCCCTGCCGGAACGCGCACTCCTCCAGCGCGGCGAGCAACTGACGACCGATCCCCCGCCCCCGGTACGCGGGCCGGACGTACATCCGCTTGACCTCGCCGGTCTCGGCATCAAGTGCCTGGAGCCCGCCGCAGGCGACCGCCCGACCGTTCAGCACCACCGCCAGGTACTGGACGTCGTCATGGGGGACGAAGACCTGCCCGTCCAACCCGCCGTCGGCTTCGCGCAGCTCACGCTGCTGCGCGATGACCATGGCGGCGATCTCCGGATCGATGGAAGGCCGGGACTCGATCAGCATCACCCCACGCTAGGACGCGTGGATTTCGCGGAGGTTTCCGGAAATCAACCCCACCACGGAGCGCAACGAACTACTCGGCGTCGTCCTCGTCGTCGATGTCGTCGTCGGAGAGGTCCGCGCCCACCTCGTCCTCCGGCCGCACCCGGCGAGCCTTCCGGGCGGCGAGCCGATCCGCGGCGGAGGCCCGGTTCGACTTCTCCTCCAGGCGGACGTCGGTGCCCCGGTTACCGGGCACGAACTCCACGCCGGCGAAGAGCGTCGGCTGCCAGTCGAACTCGCGCGCGCCGATCCGGACCAGATCACCGGGCTGCGCGCCGGCCTTGGCCAGCTTGTCCTCCACCCCGAGCCGGGCCAGCCGGTCAGCCAGGTAGCCGACCGCCTCGTCATTGTCGAAGTTGGTCTGCTTGACCCAACGCTCCGGCCGCACACCGCGCACCGTGAACGAGCCGTCCGCCTCGGCCGTGATGGTGAAACCGTCGTCGTCCACGGCGATCGGCCGGATGACGATCCGGGTCGGCTCGGCCGGCGGAGCGGCCTTACGCTCCGCGTCGACCAGCTCGGCCATCGCGTAGGTCAACTCCTTGAGCCCTTCCCGGGTGGCCGCGGAGACCTCGAACACCTGGTAACCGCGCTCCTCCAGGTCGGGGCGCACGATCTCGGCGAGGTCGCGACCGTCCGGCACGTCGACCTTGTTGACGGCGACCAGACGTGGACGGTCGGCCAGGCCGCCGTACTGGCTCAGCTCCGCCTCGATGGCGTCGATGTCGGCCACCGGGTCGCGGCCGGGCTCCAGGGTCGCCGAGTCGATGACGTGCACCAGCACCGCGCAGCGCTCGATGTGCCGCAGGAACTCCAGGCCCAGGCCCCTACCGGTCGCCGCGCCGGGGATCAGGCCCGGCACGTCCGCGACGGTGAAGGTGTGGTTGTCCATCCGGACCACGCCGAGGTTGGGCACCAGCGTGGTGAACGGGTAGTCGGCGATCTTCGGCTTCGCGGCGGAGATCACCGAGATCAGCGACGACTTGCCGGCGGACGGGAAGCCCACCAGGCCCACATCGGCGACGCTCTTCAGCTCCAGCACGATGTCCAGTTGGTCGCCGGGCTCCCCCAGCTCGGCGAAACCGGGTGCCTTGCGCTTGGCGTTGGCCAGCGAGGCGTTGCCCCGCCCGCCGCGCCCACCACGGGCAACCTCGAAGGTGGTGCCGGCGCCGACCATGTCGGCCAGCACCGTGCCGTCGGAGGTCTGCACCACTGTGCCGTTGGGCACCTTGAGCACCAGGTTGCGGCCGTTGGCCCCGTCCCGGTTCGAGCCAGCGCCGCCCTTGCCGTTGTCGGCCTTGACGTGCGGGTGGAAGTGGAAGTCGAGCAGCGTGGTCACCTGCGGGTCGACCACCAGGGACACGCTGCCCCCGTGCCCACCGTTGCCGCCGTCCGGTCCACCGAAGGGCTTGAACTTCTCGCGGTGGATCGAGACACAACCGTGCCCGCCATCGCCGGCCTGCAGATGCAGAACGACCCGGTCAACGAACGTTGCCACGGCGTCAATCCTTCCAGCGAGGTCCAACCTCGCACTACGCGAAAAAGGCTAAGCGGGCCGGGACCCGGAGGTCCGCGGCCCGCTTGAGCGAAGAGAACTACTGCTGCGGAACGATGCTGACGGTCTTGCGACCGCGCTTGGTGCCGAACAGGACCGCACCGGCGGACAGCGCGAACAGCGTGTCGTCGCCGCCACGGCCGACCAGGTCACCGGGGTGGAACTTGGTGCCACGCTGCCGGATGATGATCTCACCGGCGCTGACGACCTGACCACCGAAGCGCTTCACGCCGAGTCGCTGGGCCGCGGAGTCACGACCGTTACGCGAGCTGGACGCACCCTTTTTGTGAGCCATTGGAGGACGACCTACTTCCCGCTGGAGATGCCGGTCACCTTGACCTGGGTCAACGGCTGACGGTGACCCTGGCGCTTGTGGTAGCCAGTCTTGTTCTTGAACTTGTGGATCCGGATCTTCGGGCCCTTGGTGTGCGCGGCGATTTCGCCGGACACCGCGACCTCGGCAAGCTTCGCCGCGTCGGTCACCAGGTCGTCACCGTCGACGAGGAGCACCGCGGTGAGCTTCACCGCGTCACCGGGGGCACCGGTGAGCTTCTCGACCTCGATCACGTCGCCCTCGGCGACCTTGTACTGCTTGCCGCCGGTCTTGACGATCGCGTACATCGGAGGCGGACTCCCTGTCGTTGAGGCTGCTGGCGGTCGTTCCCGCAGCGGCTCGCCGGGTAGCAGTGCACGGCGGCGCGGGCACACGGGAACTCGGCACACCAAAGGTGGGCCGCAGGCAAGAGTACGCCATCGCTGGCCCGGACCCCAAACCGGCCCGCCCTGGTCAGCGCGCGCAGAGCTGGTCGAGGCGCTGCTGGAGCCGGTCGAGTTCGGTCTCGTCGATCGACTCGACGTCGGCACCGAGCGCGGAAACCTCGGTGCCGAGGTCGGTGAGAAGGGTCTTGAGCTGCGGATCGTCGGTCCGCTCCGACTGCTCCCGCAGGACGGTCCGCCAGCCCGCCAGCGCCCCCTCGGCCCGGCCCCGGGCGGCCTCGGCCGTGCGGCTGTCCCCGGCGCCCACCGCCGCGAGCATCCGACCCAGCTCAGCCACGTACGTCCGAACGGCAGTGGTACTGGCCTCCTGTGCGGCGGCGCACACCTGGGTGGCGTTGCCGCCCGCCACACCACCGCTGGCCGGCATGCCGGTCGGGCCGCCAGGGGTGCCCGCGACCGCCGAGCCGGCGTCCTCGGCGGTCCCACCGGTGGAGCAGCCGGCCGCGACGGAGAGCAGGGTGAGCAGCGCGGTGACCGCGAGCAGACGGCGCATCTTCTTCTCCTGACCTGGGACAGCCGACCGAGGACCGGGTGGCCACAACGGCGAGATCCCTCCCCCGTCACTTTGCCGGGAAAGGGACCTCGTCAAACACGTGGCCGGTCAGGCGCTCAGGGGCGGGTCCGCCGACGGGCGCCACCGCGACGCGACCGGCGACGGCCGCCACCGCCCTCGGTGCTTTCCTCGTCGCCCTCAGCGTCGGCGAGCGCGTCCGGGTCGTCCGCCGCGGCCAACCGAGCCGACTCACCCTGCTGAGCGTCGGAGATCGCCGGTGCGGCGGCGTTGTCCGACTCGTAGCGGGACAGGTCGTAGCCCATGGTGTCCTGGTAGTCGGCGTCCGGCTCGGCCGTGGTGTCGGTGTCGACGACCTCGACAGCGGTCCGCTCGGCAGCGGCCGGGGCGTTCTTACGGGCCCGGCGACGGGACGAGGGGGCACCCTGCTCGGCCGCCGGAGCGGGAGCCACCGCTGAGGCGACCGCCTTGACCTTCTCCCCCGCGCCGGCGGGACGCGGCTTCTCCGGCACCGGCTCGGTGTGGATGATGACGCCCCGGCCCTTGCAGCACTCGCAGGTCTCGCTGAACGCCTCCAGCAGGCCCGCGCCGATCCGCTTACGAGTCATCTGCACCAGGCCGAGCGACGTGATCTCGGTGACCTGGTGCTTGGTGCGGTCCCGGCCCAGGCACTCGGTGAGTCGGCGCAGCACCAGCTCACGGTTCGACTCCAGCACCATGTCGATGAAGTCGATCACCACGATGCCGCCGATGTCCCGCAGCCGGAGCTGACGGACGATCTCCTCCGCCGCCTCCAGGTTGTTACGGGTGACGGTCTCCTCCAGGTTGCCCCCGGAGCCGGTGTACTTGCCGGTGTTGACGTCGACGACAGTCATCGCCTCGGTACGGTCGATCACCAGCGAGCCGCCGGAGGGCAGGAAGACCTTGCGGTCCAGGCCCTTGATGATCTGCTCGTCGATCCGGTACTCGGCGAAGACGTCGCTCGTACCGACGTGCCGGCGCACCCGGTCGACCAGGTCCGGGGAGACGTGCGACAGGTACGACTCGACCATGTCGTACGACTGCTCACCCTCGATCACCAGCTCGCGGAAGTCCTCGTTGAACAGGTCCCGGACCACCCGGATGACCAGGTCGGGCTCCCCGTAGAGCAGCACCGGAGCGCCACCCTCGGCAGCCTTGGCCTGGATGTCCTCCCACTGCGCCTGGAGCCGCTTGACGTCGCGGGCCAACTCGTCCTCGGTGGCACCCTCGGCGGCCGTACGGACGATCACGCCCGCGCCGTCCGGGACCAGCTTCTTGAGCACGTCCCGCAGTCGCTTGCGCTCGTTGTCCGGCAGCTTGCGGCTGATCCCGGAGGCGTTGCCGTTGGGCACGTAGACCAGGTGCCGGCCGGAGAGCGCGATGTGGCTGGTCAGCCGTGCGCCCTTGTGCCCGATCGGGTCCTTGGTGACCTGGACCAGCACCGAGTCGCCGGAGCGCAGCGCCTGCTCGATCGAGCGGGCCCGCCCCTCCAACCCGGAGGTGTCCCAGTTGACCTCGCCGGCGTACAGCACGGCGTTGCGGCCCCGACCGACGTCGACGAACGCGGCCTCCATGCTCGGCAGCACGTTCTGCACCTTGCCGAGGTACACGTTGCCGGCCATCGTCCCGGAGGAATTGCGGGTGACGTAGTGCTCGACCAGCACGCCGTCCTCCAGGACGGCGATCTGGGTGCGGTCACCGCGCTGGCGGACCGCCATCACCCGGTCGACGGCCTCGCGGCGCGCCAGGAACTCCGACTCGCTGAGGATCGGCGGGCGGGTACGGCGCTGCTCCCGACCGTCCCGGCGGCGCTGGCGCTTGGCCTCCAGCCGGGTCGAGCCGGACACACCCTGCACCTCGTCGACGGTCCGGCGCGGCTCGCGGATCTTCACCACGGTCGGCACGCCGTCGTCCGCCGCACCCTCGGTGTCACCGGCGCCACGACGGCGACGGCGACGGCGACGACGGGTCAGACCGTCCCCGCCCTCGGACTCCTCGTCCTCGTCGCCCTCGGCTTCGACCTCGGCGGTCTCTTCCTCGTCGGCCTGCGCCGCCTCCTCGGACTCCTCGTCCTCGGCGTCGTCGGCTCCGCCCTTGCCCCGGCCACGGCCCCGGCGACCACGTCGGC
This sequence comes from Micromonospora sp. NPDC050795, assembly GCF_044456785.1. Lineage (NCBI taxonomy): Bacteria > Bacillati > Actinomycetota > Actinomycetes > Micromonosporales > Micromonosporaceae > Micromonospora > Micromonospora sp. NPDC050795. The sequence continues at coordinate 221,393 of NZ_JBITGE010000004.1, forward strand.
GGCGGCGGCGCGCGGCGGCGCTGTCCTCGTCGTCCTCATCCGCCTCGGCGGCCTCGTCGGCCTCCTCGGTCGGCTCCTCTTCGGCCTCGACGGCCTCGATCGGCTCCACCGGCTCGGCCTCACGGCGACCACGCCGACGGCGGCGGGACGGCTCGGCGGCTTCCTCGACGGCCGGTTCCTCGGTCGCCGCGGCGGGCTCCACCGGTCGGGTCACCGGCACGGCGTCCGGCTGAGGTGCCATGAACAGCACGGTGGGCGCGGAGAGCGCAGCGCGCCGACGACGGGTACGCGGCTGCTCCGGCTCGATCTCGGCCGGCTCGTTCGGCTCATCCGTCACACCGGAGACAGCCACACCCGGTGGCACCTCGCCGGAGCGGTCCTGCGCACCGCTGCTCCAGGCCAGCTCGGCAGCGGACGTGCTCGGGAGGGCCGGGGAGTCGTTCAACTCGGCCTCGGCCTCGCGCAGGTCGGACTCCGCCGGTTCCTCGGTGACGTCCGGCTCCTCGGCGACCGGCTCCTCGACCGCGGGCGGCTCGTCGGCGGCGGGCGGCTGCTCGGCGGCGGGCGGCTCCTCGACAGCCGCCGGGGTGGCCTTCTTGCGCCGGGTACGGGTCACCTTGACCGGCGGCACCACCTCGGCCGAGGCCGCCTCCGCAGCGGAGGCGACCAGCGGCTCCTCGGCGGTCGTCTCGACGGGGGTGGCCTTGCGGCGACGCCGGGGGGTCTTCGGTGCGACGTCCAGGTCGCCGGAGATCGGGGCGAAGACCTCCGCCTGCGGCGACTCGACGTTGCCGGCGCCACCGGTGGGCGCCTCGATCGGGGCGTCGGTCTGCTCCGACTGGTTGAGCGGGGCGGCCCGACGACGGGTCGCCCGGGTGCGTCGCACCGGCGCGGCGGGTTCGGCGGCCTCGGCGGAAGCGCTCTCCGCGCCGGCCGGTTCCACCGAGGCCGAACCGACAGCCGTGGTGGGGGTCTCGACGGCGCCGCCGTCGGCCGTGGTGCTCTGGTCGGCGCTTGCACCGGCCGGCTGTGAACCGGCCCGTTCGCCGCCCTCGGGCTCGTTCTCGAGCATGGACGTTCTCCAGTTCTGGCTAGCCCGGGCGCGGGTGAGCGCTGCCACGCAGGGTCGCCGCAAAAGTGTTTCCGCCGGGCGCGCGTGGTGCGCGACCGCCGAAGTCTGCCTGCCAGAACACCGACCGTCGGTCAGTGCCCAACGATGGCTGCCCCGTCGCGGTCCGCATCCAACGGATCCACGATCGCACCCTGCGCGGTCAACGTGCCCTGAGCCAGCCGTGTCACCCTCGGCGAAACCGGCGGCTCCAGGTCGGCCACCACGCGGAGGCCGGAAAGGACGTCATCGGGCCGTACGGACGGGGTGACCTGCCGCACGACCAGTTCGAGTATCGCACACGGTACGGCCGGCACCCCGGAAGGCGTCGGCGTTGGCAGTTGGACATCGATCGACATCACGGCGGCTCGGGCGTCGAAAGTACGTCGACCCTGCTTGGTCATCCGCTCGACCAGCACCTCCTCGGCCGCGACGAAGGCGTCCACCGCGTCGCGCAGCACCGCCGTGTCGACCCCAGGCAACTCGATGTGCCAGTGCGACGCCTCGATCCGGTCCGGCAGGTTGCCCCCTTCGGCGATCACGGCGTCCAGGACGTCCAGCCCCGGCGAGAGCGCGGCGTCCAACGCGGCGCGCAACGCCTGCGGGTCGACCGCCGCCTGAAGGGCGATTTCCAGGTACTCCGCCTCGCTCGCCACCCCGGTCGGGGCGGCGCTGGCGTAGGAGATCTTCGGGTGCGGGTGGAAACCCTGGGAGAAGGCGACCGGCACAGCCGCCCGCCGTAGCGCGCGCTCGAACGCCCGGGCGAAGTCCCGGTGCGAGGTGAATCGCAGTGGCCCGCGCTTGGCGTACCGGATGCGGACGCGCTGGACGACCGGTGCCTGGCCGCCCTCGGGTTGAGGCTTTCTGGCGATCGTGGGCTCCTCGGGTGTACCTGCGTGTTCGCCCATCCTGGCGCAGGGCTCGTGACGGTACGCAGCCGGGGCGGCCGAAACCGCCCTGACGGACGGACACGAACCGGTCATCACGGGCGTGATCGCGAAAGTCGGTGGCCGGCCGGCGACGCGGAGGTCACCAGCCGGCCACCATGATCGGGACCGGTTACCGCTCCGTCGGGGGCGCGGGCGACGACCCGCCCGGAGGCGGACCGTAGCCGGAGGGCGGGGTGTGGCCCGGGGGCTGGGCGTAACCCGAGGGCGGGGCGTAGCCGGAAGGCGGCGCGTACCCGCCAGGAGGGGCGTAGCCGGGTGGGGGTGGGTAGCCCGGCGGTGGGGCGTAACCCGCGTCAGGTGGGGGGTACGCGCCCTGGGCCACCCGGTCGAGCACCTCGTCCGGGATGTCGGCGGCCCGGGCCGCCTCCCGCCGGTACCGACGACGGTTCCAGATGAGGAAGACCACCAGACCCAGCAGCAACACCAGCACCACGGCGATGCCGATGCCGACCACCATGACCTGCTGGTCGGTGGGGCCACCGCGATCGCCGTGCTGGGTGACGTCGAACTCCTCGTCCGCACCCTCGGCACGACCCGGGCCCGGGTCGGTTGCCGCGACGGCCGGGTCGAGCAGCGGATTGGCGGTGACCGCTGGCACGTTCGCGGTCAGCGCCCGCGTCGGGTCGATCACCCCGAAGCCGTACTGCGGGTCCCGCCCGGACGCACCGGCGTCCCGCGCGGTCCGGATGATCCGGTTGATCACGTTGGGGGCGCTGAGGTCCGGATATTTCGACCGGATCAAGGCGGCGAGACCGGAGACGATCGCGCTCGAGTCGGAGGTTCCGTCGCCCCAGCCGTAGCCCCCCTCGTTGGCGACGTTGTAGATCCCGTCGCCGGGAGCGGCGACCACCGCCTCCGGCCCCTGGACCGAACCGGACCAGAACGCGCCGCCCCTGGTCGTCCCGGTCACCGCGATGACGCCGGGGGTGTTGGCGGGCTTGCCCACTGTGGTGCGGCCTTGGGCGGTGTTACCCGCGGAGGCGACCAGGACGACGTCACGGTCCAACGCGTACTGGATTGCGCTCTGCTGCACGGGATTGGCGAAGCCGGGGCTACCAATGGATATGTTGATCACTTTGGCCCCGCCGTCGACGGCCATCCGGATGCCCCGGGCAATCCCGGCGTCGGTGTAGACCCCGTCCTCCTTGAGCATCTTGATCGGCAGGATCTTCGCGCCGGGGGCGATGCCGTCCACCCCGTCGCCGCTGGGTTTCGCCGCGATGATGCCGGCCATGTGCGTGCCGTGCCCGACCTCGTCGGCTCGGCCGTCTCCGGAGGCACCGTAGCTGCGTCCACCGGGAAGCACCTGACCTCGCAGGTCCGGGTGGCTGGCCTCGACGCCAGTGTCGACAACGGCCACGACCACGCCCCGCCCGGTCGAGATCTTGTGCACCTGGTCGATCCGGAGCTCGTCCAGATACCACTGCTCGGCCCGCCGGGGCGCGGCTGCCGCCGGCTGAGCGGCCCCCACCACCAGGAACCCCGCCAGCAGACAGGCGACTACCGGCCGGAGGCGTCCGACGTTCACCCTCATCCGTCCATCCTCATCGAAGGACACCCGGGGACGCCCCGTCACCGGGACCCCACGGATCGTCATCCTCAGTCAACCACGACGAGTGCTCGGAGCCGGTGCTGCCACCCTGGCCGGCGCCACCCGCGCCGCCCATCATTCCGCCGCCCATCACTCCGGCACCGCCGACGCCGGCACCACGCGCGCCGCCCGCCATTCCGGCGCCGCCGGCCGCCTGGGCGGTGCGCAACGCGTTCGCCGCGCTCGTCATCGGCGGCAGTTTTCCGTTGCCGCCACCCACCATGCCGGGGATGCCGCCCACGCCGATCCCGGCACCGCCGCCCAGACCACCGCCGGCACCGCCGCCGATCCCCCCGGCGGAGCCGACCCCGGCACCGCCTCCGAAACCACCGCCGGCGCCACCAAGACCGGCGCTGCCGACCCCGCCGCCGCCGATGCCGCCGCCCAGGCCGCCGACCCCGCCCGGGGTGGCGCCGGCCAGCCCGCTGCTGTAGCCAGCGTCGCCGTCCGCGTAGCCCGGCAAGCCGGAGCCCGTCGACGGGGGTGTGAACTGACCCGTGCCGCCGGTGGGCGAGCCCTCGCCAAGCCCACCGGGCTTGGTCGGGTTGAACGGGTCGACGGTGGACGTCGGACCGCCCGTGTCACCGATTCCCGGCGGCCTGCTGCCGATCGTGGGGCCGCCACCACCGATGTCGGGCTTCCCGCCGAATTCGCCACCACCGATGTCGGGCCGCCCCGAGGGCGGAACCCGGGGGTCCCGACGAAGATCGTCCTCTACGGCCCATTTTTCCGGGCTGTTGACGGTGAGCTTGGGGCGCTCCGTGTAGACGGCCTGGGGCAGCGGCGCCATCGCCGTGTTCGCCGCGTTCTGATTGTCCCGGTACCAGTTGTCCAGGTGGGCTCCGGTGTCCCACCAGCCGCCCCGCTTCTGGTCACCGGCCTGGCCGTCGACCTTCATCGTCGCTTCCAGGTCGTCGGCCTTGTCCCGGAACGCGCCGTCGGCGTACGAGCCGGGGTTGCTCTGGTAGTCCTTGCGCAGCGCGGCGAGGAACCCCGACGAGCTCTCGCCGTCGCGGGCATCGTCGAGCTCGGTGCCGTTGGGCAGGCTCCACTCGTTGAAGCCGAAGTCGTCCATCAGCGGGATCGGGATCGTGGAGACCGACTTGCGGATGTCGCCCTCGATCCGCGTCAACGCGCCACTGACGTTGGTCGCGTCGGTGATGAGATCCTCGATCTGCTTGCCTATCTTGCCCAGGTGCTCGCGGTACGCGTCACCACCGCTGCCCTTCCAACCGGCGAGCATCCCGGGCAGGCCGCCGACGTGCGGGCGCTCCTGGCCGGTCGCGATCGGGCCGACGAACGAGCGACCGACGAGCGCGTCCCGCAGCTGTTGCAGGCCGCTGGAGAGGTTGCTCCAGCCCGCTCCGACCGATCCGACCGTTTCCGGGTCCGCGGAGAGCGTCACCTCGCGGACGCACCGCTCCCAGGTTCCTCCAGCCATGACGTCCCCCTCAGGCCGTGTACGGGTAGGTGGGCGCGCCGCTGGCCGTGGGCGGCGGCGCCGCCGACTCCAGCAGCCGCTCGATCTCCTTGCCGTTGGCGCCGTTGCGCGCCTCGGTGTCGCGGAACGCCTTGGCGATCTCCTCAGTGCCCTCCTTGAGCGCGGCGAGCTTCTGGGAGAGCGTGGTGAGGTGCGCTTCCATGTTCACCGATGACGCCTCCAGGGCCCGCCACTGCATGACGGCGTCCTCGTACGCGCCGAAGGGAGTGCCGTTCGGGACGGCCTGGGCGTTGTTGCTGTCGCCCTTCATCCGCGTCTTGATGCGTTCCATCTCGTACTTGATGGTGTCGTCGATGTACTGCCGGAGCCGCTCGACGTATGTGGCGGCGGCGTCCAGGTCCTCGACGCTGACGTGCAGGTCGCCGATGCTCGGCGGCGGGATGCTACCCATGCGATTCCTCCCCCGTCCCCGACCCGCCGGGTCGGTCCATGTCAGACGCAGCGTATCGAGTCTGACCTAGACGAGTAAGTCCGAAGTTGGTTCAGTGGTCGTAGGCGATCAGGGATCTCGTCACGGGCTGGCCGGTGGTCCGGTTGTGCCAGATCGCGGCG